>CANRMG010000197.1 GCA_947631675.1 uncultured Oscillospiraceae bacterium | reverse complement strand
TACTCCAACACCGGCGGCCAGGCCTCCAAGGCCAGCCAGATCGGCCAGGTGGCGCAGTTCGCCGCGGCCGGCAAGTCTGTGGCCAAGAAGAGCCTTGCCCAGATCGCCATGACCTACGGCTACATCTACGTGGCCCAGATCGCCATGGGCGCCAACCCCGCCCAGGCCCTGAAGGCCATCACTGAGGCCGAGGCCTATCATGGCCCGTCCCTGATCATCGGCTACGCCCCCTGCGAGATGCACTCCATCAAGGGCGGCATGACCAACTGCCAGACCGAGATGAAGAAGGCTGTGGAATGCGGCTACTGGAACCTGTTCCGCTATAACCCCGCCCTGGCGGCGGAGGGCAAGAACCCCTTCTCCATCGACTCCAAGGCGCCGGCCGGCTCTTACCGCGACTTCATCATGAACGAGGCCCGGTATTCCGCCCTGACCCTGAACTTCCCCGAGAGAGCCGAGATGCTCTTCACCAAGGCGGAAGCCAAGAGCAAGGAGCGCTACGCCAACCTGGAGCTGCAGAAGGCCATGTACGAGCAGGAAGTCTCCGCGAAGTAAGCTCCCCATCCAAACGCACCAGCGCCCCCGGCAAAACGCCGGGGGCGTTTTTTACGTCCCCGCCCTTGACATCCGGCGCCGGGGCCGTCATAATCATTATAATAGGTAGGAAACATACAACGCTCTTTTGAAAACAGGAGGCGCAGCATGGACGAAGAAAAACGGGAACAGGAACCGATAGAGCAGAGCCAGCCGGAACAGGAACAGCCGGCCCCGAAGAAGAAAAAGCCCACAGGCGTCATCGTGCTGGTGATCCTGGTGCTGGTTGCCGCTGCGGCGGCGGTGATCACGAAAGTGGTCATCCCCAACAACCGCTATACCCTGGCCGAGCGGATGCTGGCCGAGGAGGACTATGACGGCGCCATCGCGGCCTTTGAGGCCCTGGGGGACCATAAGGACAGCCCCGCGCGGGCGGAGCAGGCCCGGGCGGCCAGGACCGAGGCGGAGAACGCCGCGGCCTACGACGCGGCGGCGGCGCTCATGGACGCCGAGGACTTTGAAGGGGCCTTGGCCGCCTTCCAGGCCCTGGGGGACTACGCCGACAGCGCCCAACAGGCGGAGACGGCCCAGCAGAAGATCGACGAGCGCAACGCCGCGGCCTATGACGCGGCGGCGGAGCTGCTGGCCGGCGGGGAATATGACCAGGCCATCGCGGCCTTTGAGGCCCTGGGGGACTATAACGACAGCCCTGAGAAGGCGGAGCAGGCCCGGGCGGCCAAGCAGGACGAGGAGAACGCCCAGGCCTACAGCGCAGCGGTGGAGCAGTTCGCCGCCGGGGACTATGTGGCCGCGGCGGGCGCCTTCCAGGCCCTGGGGGACTATGCCGACAGCGCCCAGCGGGTGCCCATGGCCCTCTATTCTGCCGCGAGGGAGCTGGCGGACAGCGGCCGCAGCGCGGCAGCCGCCATCGGCTACTACGCCTTGGGGGACTATGCCGACGCCCGGGAGCAGAGCATGAAGCTGTGGGCCCGGGCCGCAGGCCAGACCGTGGATGTGTCTGAGGATATGGCCGCCGCCGTGCTGGCCGAGGGCTCCCAGGCCCAGGCCATAGGCAGCGATACATATAATTATGAGACAGGCGCCAGCCCCGTCACGGCCGTGGCCCTGGGGGACGGCTGGATGGCGTGCCTGCATGAGGATGGCACCGTCCGGGTGACCGGCGACAACGGCGGGGACATCGACGCCGTCCGCTGGACGGACGTAAAGGCCCTCTCCGCCGCGTCCTATCTGCTGGCCCTCAAGACCGACGGCACTGCCATGACTGCCGGCCAGTCCACGCCCGAGGAGCCCGCCCCTGACGTGAGCGGGTGGACCGACGTGGTGGCCGTGGCGGCGGACAGCGCCTACGCCCTGGGGCTGAAGGTGGACGGCACAGTGGTGACCGCCGGCGTCGGCGCCCCCGATGTGAGCGGCTGGAAAGATGTCATCGCCATCGACGTGGGCCTGGACTATGCCCTCGCCCTCACCGCGGACGGCACAGCGCTGGCCGTGAGCGTGACGCCGGGGCTGGAAGCGCCGGATGTGAGCGGGTGGACGGACATCGTGGCCATCGCCGCGGGGGACGGTTTTGCCATGGGCCTTCAGTCCGACGGCACGGTAGTGACCGCCGGAGAGGGCGCCCCGGACGTGAGCGGCTGGAAGGACATGGCGGCCGTGGCCGCAGGCGGCTTCGCCCTGGGCGTGAAAACCGACGGCACGGTAGTGACCGCCGGGGAAAGCGCCCCCGACCTGAGCGTCTGGACGGACGTAGTCTTGAAGTAAGAAAAACCGTTGACAAATCCCGGAAATCATGTATAATAAATTGGCTTGGCCGCTCCGGCCAGGCCAATTTCCTTGCTCCTGGGGACAACAGGGGCCATTATGCCTTGCTTCAAGGATGTCCGCGCACACGGACGGCGGGTCTCTTCCCGCGTGATTTTGTCGGCCTTTCTTGCAATACACAAAGTATTGCGGCGAAAAGCCGCCTTCATCCCGCAAAAAGATCCCTCGCCGCCGCGCACACGGTCCATCCTTAAACCAAGGCAAGACCAGAAGGAGGTGCTCAAATGGCGAAGACAAGCGAGAAGTACGAGCTGATGTACATCATCGACCCCAACTTGGAGGAAGAGGAGCGCACGGCCATCGTCGAGAAGTTCAAGGCGCTTGTGGAGCAGCACGGCACAGTCGATGAG
>CANRMG010000196.1 GCA_947631675.1 uncultured Oscillospiraceae bacterium | reverse complement strand
ACCATCAACGCCAAGATGCAGCAGATCCTGGACGAGGCCACCGACTCCTGGGGCATCAAGGTCAACCGGGTGGAGCTTAAAAACATCACCCCGCCCAAGGAGATACAAAACGCCATGGAGAAGCAGATGAAGGCCGAGCGCGAGCGGCGCGAGGCCATTCTCCGGGCGGAGGGCGACAAACGGGCCGCTATCCTGGAGGCCGAGGGCGAGAAGGAGTCCGCCATCCTCCGGGCAGACGCCAAGAAGGAGGCCGCCATCCTGGAGGCCGAGGGCCAGGCCAAGGCCATCCTGGCGGTGAACCAGGCCACGGCGGAGGGCCTGAAGATGCTCAACGCCGCCGCCCCCGCGGACCCCATCGTGAAGCTGAAGGCCCTGGAGGCCTTCGCGGCCGCCGCCAACGGCCAGGCCACCAAGATCATCATCCCCTCGGAGATACAGGGCCTTGCGGGCCTTGCCGAGGGAATCGTGGAGTCCATCAAGGAGCCGGAAAAGAAATAAGGGCACATGTCAAAAGCGCCTCTCCCGACGGGAGAGGCGCTTTTCATTGCCATAGACAAGCGCTCAGCTAAATCCAGAGAATGGCGTTGATACTTCATTTTATATTCCAAGAGTTTCCGCAGTTCTGACAAAGGCATACTTTTTGGTTGGTGTACTTTACCTGTTCTGTCCCCTTTGATTTTTTCCAGACCAGATTGGACATTCCAAATGTCATCATAGCCGTCATGCCTCTCGCTGCATTATTAATATTACCGCCTAACCCGGTTCCATGTTTCTTTGTCTTTCCGGCAATTTGCATCATTTGGACGGTAACATTCGTACTCCCACAATTCGGGCACTTTAACGCTGGAGCACCAGAACTGCCTCTCTCCTTATGCGAATCCCTATTGATGATTTGCTTTTGCTGGACAGGTTCGAGTGCATAGTCATCTTCGCTGTCAGAAACAGTGGCATCGAATTGCTTTTTGAATCTTACAGCCTCCTGCAATTGGTCATCATCAAAATAGATTCGATAACGCTTTCCGTCTGCCGTATCGACCCTGATGAACCCCTCTGCGTCATCCTGCGGCCGTCTTACCCTTACAGCGGTAACGTCATCAAGCGGAATAGTCACGGCTTCCTGATCCGCCTCCTGGATTTTCATGACCCGTTCGGAAAAAGCTATCCCGCCGTCATAGGATATGAATTTTGCGATAGCTGCCATATCTCCATCCCTCCAATAATACTCAGTATATCACGCTTCTGGAGGCTTTACAAGCGCCTTTTGCGGCCCTGGGTCCCCAACGAAAAGCGCCTCTCCCGATGGGAGAGGCGCTTTTATCGGCTCACTTCGACTATTACATATCTTCCACGGTCAGGTTGTCGATCCCGTGCTGCTCGAATTCGCTGTAGTACTCCTCCATGCGGCTGGCCAGCTCCGTCTCATCGTCGGCGTCCATGCCCTCGCCCTCCATGTCGCGGCGGGCCAGCTCCTCGGCCAGGATGTCGAAGAACACCGCGTCCTCATAGTCGGCGATGGCCTCGTGGATGCCGCCCTCCTCGTAGGCCTTGGAGGGGAACACGTGGCCCTGCCACGTCTCGATGAGGGAGCGCATGCCCTGTCCGGAGCAGAGGGCGAAGATCTTCTCCTGGAGCAGATCGTAATCCTCGAACCGATCCTCTCCCCTGGCGGAGTTCAGCACCCAATCCCCCACATATACCAGGTCAAGCAGCCTTCTGAATTCCTTTTCGGTAAGCTCGATCGTCACGCCGCTCACCTCCTTATATCTCTCATACAGTATTATAGCGGGAAACGGCCGGGATGTGCCTGGCCGGCCGCGCGCGATTTAAACTGTGAGTGTTTCTGTTGCTATTATAACACAGGTATACCGCTTTGTTCCATAGGGCAAAGCCACAATATTTTTCGCAAATGATATTTTTTCCTTGTCTTGCGGCTGGTTTTAGGGTATGATAGCCACATGAATATGCGTGACGTTATCATTTCCATAACGGGCATCCAGAAGGACCCCACGGGGCAGAAGGATGCGGTAGAGCTGGTCACAGCCGGAAAGTACGGCTTTGAGAACGGGGAGAGCCGCTTCACCTACGAGGAGAGCGACCTGACCGGTCTGGACGGCACCCGCACCACCTTCACCATCAGCCCTATGGGGGTCGTGCTGCGCCGGGAGGGCAGTCTCAACTCCGAGATGGTCTTCCGGGAGGGGAAAAAGGACCTGTTTCTCTATGAGACCCCCTACGGCAGCGCCACCATGGGCGTGGACACCCGGCGCATCGACGCCAGACTCGACGAGCACGGCGGCACCATGGAGCTGGACTACCTGATCGACTTCAACCACACTCCTGTGGGCAGCAATAAATTCAAGATCAATGTGAAAGAGAAGAGAAATGGCTGACCTGATCGAACGGGCAAAGCAGAGCATCGACACCCTGATAAAGACGGCCGTCCCGGCGCTGGAGGGCGCCCCCGGCTCCGTCAGCATCCCCAAGGACACCCGAAACGGCGACTTCGCCGCCAACCACGCCATGGCCGGGGCCAAGGCCCTTCACGCCACTCCCAAGGCCATCGCGGAGGACATTCTGGCGAATCTCACCCTGGATGGCACCTTCTTCACCGCCGCCGAGGCCGCTGGCCCCGGCTTTTTGAACTTCCGGCTGGGTGACGGCTGGTACGGCGCCGTGCTGGACGCGGTGGCCGCCGAGGGCGCGGCCTACGGTCGGGCCGAGGAGCGAAACGGCAAAAAGGTGATGGTGGAGTTCGTCTCCGCCAATCCCACGGGCCCCATGACCATCGGCAACGCCCGTGGCGGCGTGCTGGGCGACACCATGGCCGCCGTGCTGGACTGGGCCGGCTGGGACGTGTGGCGGGAGTTCTACGTCAA
>CANRMG010000195.1 GCA_947631675.1 uncultured Oscillospiraceae bacterium | reverse complement strand
AACTCAAAGCTCGTCTGGCCAGCCACGAACAGCTCTATGCTCCCGCCGCCGTTGTACTCTACGCCGTTGCCAAGAAGCCCGGCGTCCAGCCACTCCTGCGCCTTCTCCAGACCCTTGATGCACTCCGGGCTGTTGAACGTGTACTTCTCCCCGTCCGCTACGCTACCGCTATAGAGGTTCGCGATGAACGCACGGGTGCCCTGGTCGCCGCCCTGCCCGTTGCAGAACAGCACGCCCGGGTTATATCCCGCATCCGCCAATGCCTGCAGCGCCTTCTCAAAGTCATCCGTCGTCCAGGAACGGTCGCCATCCAGGTTCACGTACTCCATCGCGCCCGCGTCCTCCCACATGGCCTCGTTGATCGCCATGTAGAACGGAGACGCCGAGATGGGGAACATGTAATACGTCCCATCGCCCTGGCAGGAGGTCAGCAGCGCGTCGTTGCCAACATCCGCCACGAATTCATCCGTGAACATATCGTCCAGGGGCACCAGCTTGCCGTTCTTGCCATACTCGATGATACGGCCCGGGGCGTCGAACAGGACGTCGGCGGCTGTGCCGCTCTCGATGGCCGTGGTGATCTTGTCGCTGGCCGTGGTGAAGTCGATGGTCTCGACCCGCACCGTGATGCCCGGGTGAGTCTCGTTGAACTCGTCCACCAGCTTCTGCTCATAGGTGCCCGCGGGATCGTCCGCGTCCTGGATGAACGTGGGCGGCGCCCACCACAGAAGCTCCACCGGCTCCTCAGCAGGGGTCTCGGGCTCTTCCGCAGCCTCCTCAGGCTCCTCGGGGGCCTCAGGCTCCGCCTCGGGTTCCTCTGGCAGCTCCTCAGGGGCCTCCTCGGGCTCTTCCGCAGCCTCTTCCGGTTCCTCAGCCGCCTCTTCGGGCTCCGTGGCAGCCTCCGCAGGCTCGTCGGCCTCCGGCTCCTCCGCGGGCTCTTCCGCGTCGGTCTCGGAATCCGCCTCCGCCGGGGCCTCAGGCTCTTCGGGGGCCTCCGCGTCGGTCTCAGAATCCGCCTCGGGCTCCTCAGCAGCCTCTGCGGGCTCCTCCGGTTCCTCCGGCTCCTCGGCCGCGGGCTCTTCCGTCGCCTCTACAGGCGCTTCCGTGACCTCAGCGACCGGCTCTTCCTTCTTGCCGCCGCCGCAGGCAGCCAAGGAGAATACCATCGCCAGGCAAAGCGCCAGGGCGAGCAATCTCTTCATGGTCATCTGTCGTCCTCCTTAAAGAATTTGAATAATTTGCGCCCATAAATCACTATGTACACTGTTTAAATTTTACAATATGTCATTAGTAATG
Source organism: uncultured Oscillospiraceae bacterium (assembly GCA_947631675.1). Next base: position 1,894 of record CANRMG010000195.1, on the reverse strand, counting down.
TCAACAAAAATCCCGTCGGTCAGGACAACATTTTTTCACGGGTTTACCGTAATCAGCGCCCTTGGACCGGCCTTCTGCTCAAGCCTCCGGCCCGAAGGCACCCTGGCCGCCGCCCAGCAGTCCGCCCAGCATGGTGTCGCACATGATGAGGCACCGGGGCAGGTGGAAGGGGCCCTTGAAGGTGGAGCCCTTGGTGGAGGGCTGGGTGGGCAGGCCGTCCCGGCGCAGATACCCGTACCACTCCCCATTTTCCGGGTCGGCGAAGTGGGCCTTGCAGTAGTCCAGGGTCTTTTTGAACCAGTCCAGATACTTCTCCTCCCCCGTGTCCCGGTAGAGCATCAGGGAGGAGATGAGGATCTCGTTGTGGGGCCACCACAGCTTCATGTCGTGCTCATAGGCCTCGGGGGGCTTTTTCAGGCAGTCGGTGAAGTACAAAAGCCCGCCGTATTCCTCGTCCCAGCCGGCCTCGATGGCCCAGTCGAACACCTGGGCGGCCCTGTCCCGCAGGGCCGTATCCCCGATACGCCTGGCGTACTCCAGCAAAAACCACACGCACTCGATGTCGTGGCCGGGGTTCACGGTGCGGCCCTCGGTGTAGTAGAGCCGGGGCTCCCCCTCGGGGTCCACGTTCTCCAGCGTGCAGTGAAGCTCCGGCTTCACGTGGTACTTGAATATCTCCTGGGCACAGATGGCCGCCCGCTCGTCATAGAGGGCCGCCTGCTCAGGGTCCACCCGGTGCATGACGGAGGTGATATTGAGGTAGATCATGGGATTTGCAAGGGCCCGGCCTGTCCGGGTCTCGGGGATGGTCTTGGGTCCCAGGCCCGCGGGGTCGGCAATGAGACCCTGGTTGAGCTGCCATATGAGCTCATAGGCCCGCCGGGCCCGCTCCAGGTGCTCTTTTTTGCCCGTCACGCCATAGTATTCGGCGTTGGCCAGGGCATAGAACCCCTCGGAGAAGCAGTACCGCCGCTGGCGCAGGGGCTTTCCCTCCGCCGTGACGGTGAAGTACATCCGCCCGGCGGCGTCGGGATTGATGCAGTGGTCCTCCAGAAAGTCGATGCAGCTCTTGGCCGCGTCCAGCCACTCCTGCCGCGGGCCGTAGACGTGGCAGAGGTACGAGAAGGTCCAGCCGCAGCGGCCCTGCATCCACACGCTCTTGTCGGTGGAGTATATCTGACCCGTCCGGTCCAGGCAGGTGTACACCCCGCCGTGCTCCCGGTCCATGCCGTGCTTCAGCCAAAAATCCACGCAGGCGCGAAGCTCCGCCTGCATCCAGTCCCGGCTGGACTGAAGAAATTCCCTGTGATCTGCCATGGGTCGTTCCCCCTTTATTGTTGTTCATGGACCCATCATATTTCCTTTTCCGCCCCCCGTCAAGAGACCGGGCCCGGAAAAAGAAATTTTTGTCTGCCTCTTGACAAGTTCAAAAAAACTGGTAGCCTAGTAGCCAGAGAAGAAAACATATTTATATAGTTGCTACAAAATAATCCAAAAAAGGAGGATGTGCAATGAACCATCTCGGTATCGAAGTACACATCAAAAACGTCCCCCCGCTGGATCCCGGCTTCATCCCCCTGAACCGTTACAACGAGGCGTTCCTGGCCGGCGCGAAGGAGCCCTTTCACATCGCCGTGGAGCGGGCCAGCGGTCAGATGGCCGTGTACGACACCTTTGTCCACGGCACGAAGGAGATGTTCGACGCGGACGTGTACTACGTGGAGCGGCTGGTAAAGACCATCCTCTGGATGAAGGGCGGCTTCCGGGTGTACCTGGCCGGGAACGGGGCCATATGCGACGCCATCAAGGCCATCTATGCCGACGGCGGCCAGCAGGATTTCGACTTCCACTTCATGGCCCACGTGTTCGAGCACCCCTTCGAGGTGGTGCAGGT
>CANRMG010000194.1 GCA_947631675.1 uncultured Oscillospiraceae bacterium | reverse complement strand
GCCGAGATGCTGGGCGAGGTCGTCACCGACTCCACCAAGAAGAACCTGGAGATGCGCGTTGACGCCGAGAACGGCGCCACTGCCGGCAAGACCGACCTGGCCAAGATGGCCAAGCAGCTGAATCTGGACGCCATTCATGACACCGTGCATGAAATGGCGAGGGACGAGGCACGGCACGGCAAGGCTTTCCAGGGCCTGCTGACCCGCTACTTCGGCAAGTAAGAGGTACACATTATGAAGAAGTATGTGTGCCCCTGCGGGTATGAATACGACCCGGCCGTGGGCGACCCCGAGCACGGCGTGGCCCCCGGCACCACCTGGGAGGACGTGCCCGCCGATTGGGAGTGCCCCATCTGCGGCATGGGCAAGGACGCCTTCGAAGAGGCGTAAGGAAAGTACATAGAGCTACATTGTGGAGCGGCTTTCGCCGCTCCCTTTTTTTGCGTCCAGGAGCCAAAAGGTGTGTAATTTTCTGTGCAAGCCTCTAGTCTGTCGCTGCGCAATACCCCCAAAAGTGCAACTGTCAAAATGTGCAACTGCATTATACAATCGCAGTTGTCCAGGAAACAAGGGGGGCGGGCCTTTTCGTACACGTCTCCAGGAGAACAAAACAACGCTAAACGGATTAACCCGCAGCAAATCCGCCTATTTTGCCCTCTTTTGGAGCAAGACATGACAAGATGATAACTTCTGAAATCTCCGGGGTAAAATGAGGCAGACCAACGCCATCCATAAGCAAGGATAAAAGACCTGCGGAACCCCCTCCCCATGGCGCTTTGAGGCTTCCCGCTCCCGGTCGGTTTTCCCAGGCAAAGCAGCCCTTTCACGGAGCTGCTTTTTGCTGCGCTGAAACTTTCTGAAATGCCATTTATGGCACATCTTATAGTCTGGGGTGTGGTATGATAAACGCGTAAGGAGGAAGGGGAAACGATGAGCCCCGAAACTCCAAAAAAATTATTTTAAGGAGGGTCATATAAAATGACTACCAACAAAATCTTCTTCATCGACGAAACCCACGCCCAGGTCACCAAGGCTTTTGCCAAGAAGGCCCGCACCTTCAACACGCCTGAGTACAAGCTTTGGAAAGCCTACCTTGCCGAAAACCCCGGCGCTCAGATGGTGACCAAGACCATCAAGAGGAACCACGACAAGCGGACCTATAGGAATCTCACCTACAAGAACATGGAGCTGTATATCCGCGAGAACGCGCCCGAGCGGCTGCCTGAGTTCGAGAAGCAGAAAAAGAGTGCTGTTATTCAGTCTAGTCCCTATCATGCTGTGCTGGCCTGGTTCCTCCAGCAGTTCCCCGACTATGACAGCTACAAGCAGTTCTTTGAAGAACAGGAAAAAGAGCGCCAGGGTGAAACGCAGCAGGGCCCGCAGATTGTCCCCACGAATGAGGCGCTGCCCCAGGCCGCCAGCTTTTAACAGAAAGGAGAATTGAAATGAGCAAGAAGAAGGACGTAACAGGTTATGATGAATGGCTCCCACTGGATAAAAAAGAGTTCCGTATCCTTGCTTTGCTCGCGGACAAAGGCGAATATCGCGGCACCTTGTCCGGCCTGTGCGATTACTTTTCTGTCACCCGACAACACAGCAACCGGGAGAGGATACGGAGCTCTATCCAGGAGCTGAAAGAGCAGAATTACATCGTGGCAGAGCTGCGGGGACGGACATACACGCTGCGGCTCCTTCCAAAAGAGAAGGAAATACAGATGGACAGGGGCCTGTTTGAATCCATCAGGCAGCACGATTATACGGGGGAAGATGTAGCGTGGGAGCAGGTCATCAAGCTCTACCTTTGGATAGCCCAGCACGAACCGGAGCAGATTACCACCAATGCGGAAATGGCAGCCGCGCTTAATGTATCATCTTCCACCGTATGCGCCGCAAAGAACGTACTTGAACGCGAGTATGATACCATCCGAAAGAAACGCATAGCAGAAAAGACTTCCGAGGGCTCCTTCCGCGCTTTGGGCCAGATAATACAGCCGGGCGCATGGTGGGAAACAATCAAATAAAACAGTTACTTTTCCCTAAACGATAGTTATTTGCTATTTACGTGAAGGAGAAAGTAACTGTTTTATTATATGGCCTGTGGCAGTATCCCGGCTTGAATACTTGCGCGGAGGACGGCTTGCGCCGCCCTCCGCGCTTATTCCAGTAGAAGAAGAAAAAACCTTCCGGGGGCCACTCCCTGTGCGGTGTTTGCGGCCGGCTGCGCCGTCCGCCTGCGCCTGAGGCGCGCGCGTTTATACATCTATTGCTCCAGCGGCTGCGCCGCTTTCGCTAATAGATGTATAAACCAACCCCCTTTAGAGGGAGGGGGAGAGAAAGATAATATTAGAATGAGGCAAAAAGTATCTGTAAGTTTTTTGTCAAACTCGTTCAATCCGTCCATTAGAAATCTCAAACATCATGGGAGGGAAAAGCCCTCCCAAATTCATAAAAGGAGCTGAAAACCTATGAAGATTATAGAGGACCTGCCCGGCGAAGAATGGCGAGAGGTCCAAGGCTATGAAGGGAAATACCTGGTCAGCAACATGGGCCGTATCAAGAGCCTCCAGCATCAAGAGGCCAGGATTTTGCGGACCTTCACCAATAACAAAGGCTATCCAAGAGTAGCATTGAGCCGGGATGGATAGTCCCGGCATTACCTTGTGAGCCGCCTTGTGGCGGCGGCGTTCTGCGATAACCCAGACCCGGAGAACAGGAACACCGTTGACCATATCGACGGGAACAAGGAGAACAACACAGCGGCAAATCTCCGTTGGATGAGCTTTGCCGACAATGTACGAGATTATTTTGAAAGGAGAAAGCACAATGAGTAATGCTGATTTTATCGAAATGGCCGCAGCCCACACGCGGATGCTGCGCCGGAGTATCAAAGACCCATCTGCGGCGACCCTGGCCATGTGGGCCCTGGAGGACGACTGTGATGAAGCATTGATGCGCTACTATGACGAGCAAGAGGCCAATGAGCCCGTGCGCGTTCATATCACCCAGGAGGTGAAACACTGATGGAGCGCAGACAACGGCGAAGGAGAAAGCGCGAGAAGCAGAAATCCTCTTTAGAAAATGAGATTTTTGCTATCATGCAATCCAGTCTGAAATCTGCGCTTGATTCGGCCCTGGACGATATTCTGAAAGAGTGGAAATGAAAGACGGCGACAGCTTGAAGATAGCTGCCGCCGTCTTTTTCGTTATGTGCGTGAGGCGGCCATATTATGCCGCCGGGCCGCTGTCTCTCCTGGAATCCGTCAGAGAGAGAAAAATCCGCTTTGGGGAAAGTGCTGGCCCCGCCGAAATCTAACTGGCATCTGCCGCCAGGCGTTTCCCGAAACATAGCCGGGACGGGTGTCCAGAAAAACATTTGTTTTCGCCTACACTTTCAGACCGCCGCAGCCAGGGCCGCAGACAGCCCCAAAAGGGCCTAAATCTGTCCAGGAAATTGCGGCCCCCGTTTTGTGGACATCAGCCCTCCGGGACGTATTCAATCAGGTCCCCCGGCTGGCAATCCAGCAGAGAGCAAAGTGTGTCTATGGTTTTCCATGACACTAATTCCCCGTGCCGTATTTGCTGGAGGTATGATTGCCCTATCAGCTTTTGCTCCCGTATTTTCGTAGATGAGTAACCGCGCTCCTTCAATGCGGCCATTACATCAATCCGATACCGCAGCGCCATTTTTTAGCGCCTCCTTTCCCATTGTCCGCATTATAGCACAGAAATGCACTAAAAACAAGTGCTAATATTGCACAAACACAGCACTAAATATTAGTGTATTCTGCCAGTAGACAGCACTAGTTTATAGTGCTATAATGGGTACAGTCAAAGGGAGATACAACCCCCCAAATAAAACAACAAAAAGGAGATAGAACAATGAGCAAGAAGGAAATTGAATCCCTGGTGGAGCAGATGAACAACTACGACGAGCTGGCCGCGAAGGTCAAGGCCAAGGCTGACGCCATCCGCGAGGCCATCAAGGCCGAGATGGTCCGCCTGGACGTGGAAGAGCTGGAGGCCGGTGCCTACATTCTCCGCTATACCAGCGTCATCAGCAACCGCTTTGACACGACCACTTTCAAGCGTTTGTATGCTGAGCTCTACAAAGACTTCACTAAGCAGGTCAGCAGCCGCCGCTTCACCGTGAGCGTGTGAGAGGGGGGCAACCCCCTCACACCTGCGGCCCAGGAGGACAGAGAAGATGAAGATACTGAATCAATTATGGAATGGGGAAGTCACTCCCCAGGAAAAATCCTTCTTTAGGGATGAGGAATACCGCAAAGCGGTGAACCGTCTGGCCGAGGCCGACGAGCGTTTGCGGAAAGCCCTGGACCCGGCACAGCTTAAACTGCTGGAACAGGAGCAGGATGCGGAAATAGAGCTGAGCGCAGCAGAGAGCCGTGATATGTTCTTATACGCTTTCACTCTTGGCGCAAAGCTGATACTGGAAATCATGGAGGCGGCATGATGATATACGGTTATGCGCGGTGTTCAACCAATGAGAGCAGGCAGGATATTGCCCGCCAGGTGCGGGAGCTGAAAGCGGCGGGTGCGGAAAGTGTGTACTTGGAGTATGAGCACGGCGACGCAGCCGTAAAGCAGCAGCTTTCCTCTCTCCTGGAGGACTGTGCGCCTGGTGACAGTATAATAACCCTGGAGGTATCACGGCTGGCCCGCAGCACAAAGCAACTCTGCGAGGTCATAGAGCAGATAAAGGCCAAGCATCTGCGGCTTATTATCGTGGGGAGTATCACGCTGGATTGCAGGGAGGGCTATGCGGACCCTATGAGCGAGGCGTTTTTGCAGATGGCCGGAGTGTTCAGTCAGTTGGAGCTTGCCATGATACGCGCACGGGTCAAGTCTGGGATGGACAATGCACGGGCAAAGGGGCGCGTCATCGGCCGCCCGCAAGCAACAAAGGAGGATATACCCGCGTCGTTTCTGCGGCATTATCCGGCGTATAAGACGGGGCATCTGAATGTGAGCGAGCTTGCGCGTGTGTGCGACATGAGCCGCACGACAGTTTACAAGTATCTATCTCTTTTGGAACAATAAAAAACCGGGGCGCGTATGCGTCCCGGTCGTTTTGTGCTGTGCCATTATAGCTGTTTTATATCCGTCCAATCATCCACATCGCATTGGCCGTCATCGTTGGCTCCTACGGCTATCACTGTACCATCTGACCGCAGACCCACCGTGTGGCCGTAGCCCGCAGACACCGCCACGATGTCCGTCCAATTACCCACATCACATTGACCGTAATCGAGGACCCATCCGTTGCTGGTAAATTCAGTCGCTACTACCGTACCATCGGACCGCAGGCCTACCGTGTGGCGATAGCTTGAGGACACAGCTACGATGTCGGTCCAGCCCTCTACATCACATTGGCCGAATTCGTTGTACCCCACGGCCACCACTGTGCCATCGGAACGCAGGCCCGTTGTGCAACCAACTCCGGCGGACACCGCCACGATGTCGGTCCAGCCGCCCACATCACATGCGCCGACATCATTATTTCCCACAGCTACCACTGTGCCGTCAGACCGCAGGCCCACCGTGTGGTCGTAGCCGGCAGACACCGCCACGATGTCGGTCCAGCTACTCACGTTACACTGACCATCTTTATTATCCCCAGTGGCTACCACTGTGCCATCGGACCGTAAGCCCACCGTGTGATAGTCACCCGCAGACACCGCCACGATGTCCGCCCAATCGTCCACATCACATTCGCCGGAATCCTGTGTTCCCGTAGGTTTCACAGCTACTACCGTGCCATCGGAGCACAGACCTACCATGTGGAAATATCCGACAGACACCGCCACGATGTCCGTCCAATTTTTCACGTCATCGTTTGGGAACCCCGAACCCAACTCCAAATAGTAATCGGTTTTTGCCACTGTGCCGTCTGACCGTACGGCGACTGTGTAATGGGCGCCAGCGTCCAGCGTTGGCCCATGCTGTACGGCGCTCTTTTTCGTACCACCGCAGGCGCAAAGAGTCACCAGCAGACAAAGCACCAAGGCAAAGGAAATAACGCGCTTCATTGGTTTTCCCCCTCTTTCATTATTGTTCCAGCAGTTCCCGTTTCTTTTCGTCAAATTCCTCTTGTGTGATGATACCAGCATCCAGCAGTGCCGCCAGTTCGTTTAGTTCCTTCTGGATGGTAGCCTGTTTCTCTTGGTCCTCCATATAGAGGAAATAGCCTATTGTGTCTAGGTCTAGCATAGTTATCACTCCGGCAAGAGAACGCTCTTATACACTCTGTTACCACCATCATAATATAGATAGTTACTTACTTTTGTATTTCCGCTTTTATCTATACTTGTCACACTGATTAAATTGCCTTCCCTTATGTACTCTCCTGCTACTCTCCCGTTTTCTTCCCCATCAGAATTATCATAATATATTTTCTCGTATGTACCATCTATCTTAAAGTTAAAAACCATTTTAGTATTTGTCGAGTTTTCTATGTATGTGATTGTTCCAGCAAATTTATCTCCATCTGGAATCACGCCATTAATTAATGAGTTCTCCGCCACTAAATAACCATCTATATACTTATACGATGAAGAATCATATAAATAACCATGTATAAGCAATCGATTATCCTCAATGAACCATTCGCCATTCATTTCCGACAATCCAACAATCTCTACTAATCCATCGTTTTCAAAAGTCATCGAATAGAAGGCGGTATCAACTCCATCTTTATTGGCTCTTAAATAATCTCCTGTTGTAAATGTCTTTCCTATTAACATATCTTCTGTGATAGAATTTTGCTCTTGTTCTTTACTATTACTTCCACAAGCGCAAAGTCCTAGTAATAATACTGTTGCTAGGATAAAAGAAATAATGCGTTTCATTTTTCTACCTCCCACAAAAATAAAAAGTGCGCAGCCGAAGCCGCGCACCCGTAAAAACGCAAGCTCCGATTGCTGCCACGCAAATCGTCAGTATCCCCAAAGGACACGAAGGAGAGCCACGTCTTTACCGAAGTAAAGCGTGCCCTTGAAGATACTAATTATACAATTTGCGTGGCAAGGCTAGTATATCACGCTCCAGGAGGCTTTACAAGCGGCATTTACGGCCCTGGGCCTTTTCTCCTGCCTCCTGGTATGGTAGAATGGGGAAAAGCAAAGGGGGCGGCAGCATGGGCGGAAAGCACGAGAATCAGAAGTATAAGTCTCTGCGTGTGGCGCAGTACCTTCTGGAGAACACAGACGAGAATCACAGTTGTACCGCTGACGACATAGCGGCATACCTGGAAGATGTATATGAGATAGAGGCAGAACGGCGGTCCATCCACCGGGACATCCAGGCGCTGCGGGATGTGTTCGACCTGGACATTGAGAGCAAGCGCGGCGGCAGAATCCGGGTCATGTCCAGGCAGTTCGAGTTTGACGACCTGCGGCTCCTGGCCCAATGCGTCTATGCGGCGAAGTTCATATCAGCGCCAAAGGCGAAGGAGCTTGTCTCTACCATCGGAGAATTTGGGAGCGTCTATCAGGCGGACCAACTGGAAACAGAAGTTTTCCTCTATGACCGGGTAAAGACCACGCAGAAGGGGACCATGGCAATTATCAGCACCATCAACCAGGCCATGGCTGCGAAGCTGGACGGAAAGCCCCATGAGCCGCAGAAAATAACCTTTAAATATCTCAAATACACCATCAACGATATTACCTCCCAGGTGGAGCGCCGCAAAGGGGCCGCATACAAGGTGAGCCCGTATGCGCTCCTAATCAATGACGGCAATTATTATCTTGTGGCCTATGATGGGAAGAAAATCGTAAATTACCGCGTGGACCGTATGCGGAATGTCTGTGCCATCAACGAGCCAAGAGAAGGAGAAGAAGCCTTTGCCGCCATCAACATGAAAACCTACACGCAGCGCCTTTTTAATATGTTTGGCGGCGAAACACAGCGCGTCAAGCTGCGCTTCATAAATCCGCTCTTGGATACAGTCATAGAACGCTTTGGAACAAATAACACGGCATACTGGCCCGATGATGCGCGGCATTTTGTCGTGTCTGCGGACGTGGCAGTAAGTGAGCAGTTTTTCGGCTGGCTGTGCGGCTTTGGCAGCCGGGTGGTGATACTTTCTCCTGCACCTGTGGTGGAACAGTTCAAAGTGTTCCTGGATAAAATCAAAAACAAGTATGAAAGTTAATGAAAGGGGCCAGAAACTTATCGTTTCTGACCCCAAACATTTTAAAAGTTATCTTTTAAAGCTGATTTAGATTGTTTTGCAGTATTTCAATCCCATTTTTTGAGACAGCAATATAATAACGCTGCGTGACGTGTATATTACCGTGGCCCATCTGATTACAGAGCAAGTGTGTGGGCGTGTTCATTTCCGCCATGAGGGTGCCGTATGTATGCCGCAGATAATGGAATTTAAAGTCGATATGCAGACTGGATTTTATCTCCCTTGTGGGATATTTCATAGAATTGACTGTCTGGATTTTGCCGTTTGGCAGACAGTTCACCAGTTCCGTTGAGGGGATTTTCTTTTTGTCTATATCCTCTATGAAGCGCCTGTTTTGCTCCCGCTGCGCGGCAAAGGCTATTTCATCGTGGGCCCGCTGCTGTGCCAGTTTTTCAAGGTGTGCTTTGAGCGGAGCACTCATATATACCGTCCTGTTGGCGTTCCGCGTTTTTGGCGCTACCAGTTTTATGAGCCCATCCTGATACTGCATCTGACGGTCAATGTGGAGTGTTCCCGCTTGAAGGTCAACATTTTCCCATTTCAGACCAAAACATTCATTGATACGCAGCCCGCAGTAACGGCCCAGCAAGTACGCTGTTTCCGCGTTCCGGCCTTTGAAGTAGTCATCCAGGAGCAGCAGCTCTTCACGGCTGAAAGAAACTATATCCGTGTCATCCTCCGTTTTGAGCTTTGGCATACAGATTTTTGTGTTTTTGTTGACGCAGAGCTTGTTATAGCTGTCCACGTCCAGGTAGTTCCGGGAATACGCCTGCCCGAAAAAGAGATAGAACATTTTGAGGAAGCTCTCTACATACCGATAGGCGAGCCCGTCCACGCAGTATAGCTCTGTGAGGTAGTCTTTTACTTCTGCTGGGCTTATATCATCCACATACCGCTTCCCGAAGCGGGCGCACAGATGATTTTCCCAAAGGCTTTCTTGCTTGCGGATGGTCTGATAGGCGCGGCCCCTGCGCTCTGTGTCGCAATACTCTTTATATACCTCCTGGACGGTCCGCCGTTTTATCGGAGCTGGCTTTCTGGCGCTCTGTTCCCGGTCAATGGCTGCTTGCCGGGCCTTGATTGCCTCTCTTTTGGTTTTGAGCGGTGCGCCAAATTCATCTTTGCTGCCACGCCTTGATACCCTTTTGCCATTATTCGTGAATGTGATACGGTAAGCCCAAAGGCCGTTTTTAAGCTGGAATACGCCTGCGTCATTCGGTCTGCTCATGTTTGTTGCCTCCAAAGTATAGATTTTGGTGCAACATTTTGAGGTTTTTCTATTGGAGAGAGTTACACAGTGTGCAAGCATGAGGCAGGAGAAAACCCCGACGCAGCAAGCTCCCAACGGGTGTGGAGCGGAGCGGAACACCCGTACCGTCCATGAGATGGCTCGCGACGAGGCGCGGCACGGCAAGGCTTTCGCCGGCCTGCTGAAGCGCTACTTCGGCGAGTAAGGAGCACGGGGTATGAAGAAGTATGTGTGCCCCTGCGGGTATGAGTACGACCCGGCTGTGGGCGACCCCGAGCACGGCGTAGCTCCCGGCACCGCCTGGGAGGACGTGCCCGCCGATTGGGAGTGCCCCATCTGCGGCATGGGCAAGGACGTCTTTGAAGAGGCGTAAGGAAGTACATAATGCATAAAAAGAGAGGACAGCGAAAGCTGTCCTCTCTTTATGCGGTAGGGGGCCAAACTTATTATTCCATATTATACAGGATTTGTCCAAAGGGGTCAAAGCCTTGACGTATGTATTTCCCATCAATATGGCAAACGATCTCTCCAAAGCAGCTGACGCCGCGACGAAGATATTTTCCGTCAATGTTGAACTTTATTTCGCCAAAGCAGGATATTCCCTTACGGATATATTTTCCATCTATGTTGTATAAGATACACCCCCAACAGCTTACGCCTTCTCTGACATAGTTTCCGTCAATGTTATAGGCGATTTGGCCAAAACAGCTAATTCCCTTCCTTAGATATTTATAAGGAAACATATGTGTTACGCCTATCTATCATATTGGGCAATTATATCATTTGTCCGACCGGAAGCGAGAGTATAGCTACTACAAGCTCTTTCATCTGCCTTTACGCTTCGCTTGTAGCGACTGCACGTGAAGCTAGTGGAATATGCCCATGTATAAGCGGTGCCTAATTCACAGTATTTGCACGCACCACACTTTCCATAGTAGTCTTTTGTCACTTTGTGCCATTCCTCCATTTTGATTGAAATAGGAGATCATTCTTGGAAAGGTCTGAAATAGGGATAACACTCATCTACAAGCATATATAAGTTTTTTGCCAAGAACGTACAGATTGCACCACAGGTGTTTTCGTCAAAGTAAGTGTCAATTTGAGCGCAGATGTCGTTATCTTCGTCCAAATAGAACTTAGCCAGGCCACAGTCAGCGTTAAGCTTATTACAAATAACGATAGCGTTTACTCGCATATCCGCACTAATACTGCCAATATTATAGCAGACCAAGCGAGCCGTTGGTCCACCATCATTTTTAAATCCCACCGTGACCGTGATAGTCTCCAGATTCTTTCCTGCGTAATGTATACTTACCATTATTTCATTTTTGTCTACATACTGAATACCTTTATTGTCCATGTAAGCTGTAAATATGTTTTTAAACCTGCTCATTTCTTTTCCTCCTTTATAAGTAGACACCGGTTTTTCAATAATTGCTTTTAAATCTCATTTTCTGTTTTATAAACTTCGCTGTATTACTCGGCTTTGCAGATAATACCAAATTTAGGTCATAGGCCCCGCCTCCCAATAAAATAAAAAGTGCGCAGCCGGAGCCGCGCACGAAAAACGCGTCTCCATTTGCTGCCACACAAATCTCTTTGCTGCCCACAGGGGTACAAAGTGGGAGATACGTTTTTACCAAGGTAAAGACATACCCACTGTGGAACAGCATTATTCGATTTGTGTGGCGCTTTTAGTATAACACGCTCTTGTGTGCTTTACAAGCGGCATTTCCGGCGGACGGTTGACAAACCGGGTTTTTCCGGTATGATAGACATATACGCCGCGCCATGGCGTGAAAGGGGGCGGGAGCATGGGCGAAAAGGAGCGGTTTCACAGCATCGACCTGATGGAATTTCTGGGGATGCTGTTCGTGCTCATCTACCACGCCACGCTGTTCCCCTATAACTTCATGGCCGGGTCCGGCGAGGGGCTCTACTATTTCAATTACATCCTCCGGGGTCTGCTGTCCACCTGCGTGCCCATGTTCTTCTTCGCCAACGGCTTTTTGCTGTTCGGGGCGGAGCTGGACCTGAAAAAGCACCTTCTGAAGATGCTCCGGCTCGTCGCGGTCACGGTCCTGGGCGGAGCGGTGATCCTGGTGCCCATCATGTTCATGGAGCACGAGATATTGTCCCCGGCGGGTTTTTTCAACGCCCTGTGGACTTGGCGGCAGGGCTGGATCAACCACCTGTGGTTCATGGGCGCGCTGGTGTGCGTGTACGTGTTCTTCCCCCTTTTAAAGACGGCCTTCGACCACAGCAAGCGGGCCTTCATCTGGTTCACCGCCGTGGCGGCGGCGCTCACCTTCGGCAACACGCTGCTGTGCGCCGGGGGGACGGTGCTGCTGGACGTCCTGGGCCGGGGGGACCACCTGGTGGACTTTTCCGTGTTCAACATCTTCGACCCCTTCCGGGGCATATTCGGCTACGCCTTCGTGTACTTCTGCGTTGGCGGCCTGGTCCGGTGGCAGATGCCCCGGATACAGGAACTCATGGCCCGGACCCGGGGGCGGATGAACGCCGGGGCCATCGCCGTGCTCGTGGTGGAGACGGTATGCCTGGGCCTGTGGGGGATATACTGCTCCCGGCTCAGCGGGGCCCTCTGGGACAACGTGTGGGAGGGCTACGACACGGTGTTCACCTTCGCCGGGGTGCTGGCCATGTTCGTGCTGTGCCAGAATTACCGGGCGGCCCACCGCTGGGGCCGGGCCATCCGGCTGGTGTCGGAGAACACCCTGGGCATATTCATCTTCCACATCGTGTTCAGCCGCCTGATGCGGGGGCCGGCCTGGCACTTCCCGTTCATGCGCAATCCCATCTGCAACGTGCTGTTCGCCCTGGCGGTCATGGGGGTGACGCTGGCCTTCGTGCTGGCGGGGAAGAGGGTCTGGGCCCTTATAATGGCCCGGCTGCGGCGGCCCAAAGCCCAAAAAGAATAAGAGACCGGGGAGCGGACTTTCCGCTCCCCGGTTTTTTTCTGTTTTTGTCCGGTCACATGAGCCGGATGAGGATCATATAGATGGCCGTGCCGGACAGGATGCTCACGAGGGAGCTGCGCCGCCACGCCTGCAGCCCCACCACCGCCAGCCCGGCTAAGAGCTCCGGCAGCCCGAAGGGGGCGCTGGTCACCGACACGTCCTTCAGGCAGTAGATCACCAGCATGCCGATGATGGCCTGGGGCAGCACGTCTCCCAGGTAGGATATGTAGGCGGGGGTCTTCCGGCCCTGGCGGAAGATGAGGAAGGGCAGGAACCGGAGCAGCATGGTCACCAGGGCCATCACGGCCACCAGCGCGGCGGAATGGACGCCTGTGCTCATCGCGCCGCCCCCTTTCCGGCCAGGCGCGGCCGCAGCAGCGTCAGCGCCGCCGTGATCGCCAGCATGGAGGGGATGAGAAAGCTGTCCGGCCCGAAAATGAGCAGGCACACGAGGCTCCCGATGAGCCCCACCACCGCGGGCAGGTGCTCATGGGAGGTGAGCCACTGCTGGGTGAAGGAGGCGATGAACAGCGCGGTCATGGAAAACTCGATGCCCGCCGTGCTGAAGGGCAGCGCCGCGCCCAGGATGCTCCCCAGCACGCAGCCCGTGATCCAATAGCACTGATTGAACAGCGACACCAAAAACCGGTAAAGGTCCGGGTCCGCCCCCGCCGGCGTCTCGCCGTCGCACAGGAGGGAGTAGGTCTCATCGGTCAGAGCGAAGATGAGGTAGGGCTTATACCTGCCCGCGTGCTGGTAGCGCCCGATCATGGAGATGCTGTAAAAGAGGTGCCGAGCGTTGACCATGACGGTGGTCAGTATGGCCGTGATCACCGACGCGCCCCCGGCCAGCAGGCTCACGCCCACGTACTGCATGGACCCGGCGTAGATCAGAAGGGCCATGGCGAAGGACCAGCCCACCCCGTAGCCCGCGTCGTGCAGCAGGATGCCGAAGCCGATGCCCAGCACCACATAGCCCGCCATGACGGGAATAGACTTGATAAATGCCTGTTTTACGACGGTACGTCCGCCGGCGCCTTGGGGGGCCGGCTTTTGCGCTTGGTTCATCCTTGTTCCACCTCGCCCGCCATTATACACGCCTTTTCCCTTTGACGCAACCTATTTTCGGGGCCGGAGGGCGGGGAAATAAAGACCGGGGCGCGTATGCGTCCCGGTCAAGGTCATCTCTTGCGTCTATGTTTTGGCTTACCAAACATGCCTTTCCAAAGCATGTTCTGTGCCTTGCGTCTTCTTCCGGCTTTTGTCGTTGGTATGCCAGTAGCTTTTGCTATCTTTCGCTTTGCGCCGGTGATACCAAGCGCCCGTTTCCAGCTAAACCCGCCAAAAGACATTTATTCTGCCTCCTATGGATTACAATGGCCGCACGGGGAATATCCCTTTGCGATGACTTCATCGCGCGTTCCCGTATAATCTTGCCGATTCCCTGCATTTATCTTCCCAACGTCACGGCAAAGCGGGTTGTGAAATTTCATTGTACTTGTATTTAGAACGTATGTAGTGCCCGCTTGCGGTTGCTGTGTTGCAACTACTGAAAGTGCCGTAGCCGCTGGGGGACTGGTATATCCGACAAAGGGCGTTGCCGCTGGCGTCGGTTCCGTTGTCGGTTCTGGGCTGGCTGTCGGCTCCATCGTGGCATATACCGCGCTTTCCGGCTGCGGCTTTTCCTCATTATCCTTTTTGCCGGGCGTTGCGAGGATCGCAACAAACACAACAGCTATCGCCGCATACCACCATTTGAACCGCCGTTTGCGCCCGGTCCGTCTGGCTGGGCGGCGCGGCTGCTCCTGTTCGATATATCGCGCTTGCTTTCTCTGCGGCCTTTGGACGATTGATGTTGGCTGAAACATTTCAAGAGGAGGAAGCGCCTGGGCCGACTGCCCCATAAATGAATCAAACGCGGCCTTGAAACTCAGAGCGTCATCATACTGCTCCTCGTCAAAGCGTACTACGTTCTTGGTGGTCGTTCTTTCGCCAGCTATCTGAACACGGATGCACCCATCATCGCCTAACAGCGGCTCGGCCACTTCTACGCCAGCGATACGTTCGATCGGTATCAGCCGCCCGCGCTCTTCATCCCGTTTTTGGATTTTAAGCACGCTATCAGAAAACGCTATACCACCATCAAAGGACACAAATCTTGCGATGGCCGCCATATCTCATCCCCCCGATATATCTTGAAAACAAAAAAGTGCGCGGCCGGAGCCGCGCACGAAAAACACGCCTCCATTTGCTGCCACGCAAACCTTCTATCCAAGAGGACAAGAAGCCAGAGACACGTTTTTACCGAAGTAAAAACTTGCCCAACTTGGATAGTGGTTATTCGGTTTGCGTGGCAAAATCAGTATATCACGCCATTTTAAGTTTTACAAGCGGCGATGGGACATAAGAAGCCCCGGCCCGACGCGTAAGCGTCGGGCCGGGGGATATATCGTTATGCTCTTACGCCTGACCGGATTTGCGGCCCAGGGTGAGGGAGTCGGCTATCATGGCGATGAATTCCGAATTGGTGGGCTTGCCCTTGATGTTGCTCACAGTGTAGCCGAAGAACTTTTGCAGGGTCTCCAGGTCGCCCCGGTCCCAGGCTACCTCGATGGCGTGGCGGATGGCTCGCTCCACCCGGCTGGGAGTGGTGGCGAACTTCTTCGCCACGGCGGGGTAGAGGACCTTGGTGACGGCGTTGATGACCTCCATGTCGTTGACGGTGAGGATGATGGCCTCCCGCAGGTATTGATAGCCCTTGATGTGGGCGGGTACGCCGATCTCGTGGATGATGTCGGTGACCACGGCCTCCAGGCTGGGCTCCTTGGGCAGCGGCGCCATAGCCACGCCCTGGCCAGCGGGCTGGCCCGCCCGGCGGCGGAGAGCGGCCACCTGGCGGATGTGGGTCAGAAGCGCGGGTATGTCGCAGGGCTTGGGGATAAAGTAGTGAGCGCCCAGCTCCGAGCAGCTCATGACAGCCTTTTCATTGAAAAAGCTGGACAAAACGATGGCTGCCGGGGCGTCCTCCCGCTCCCGCAGCGCGGCGAGAAGGCCCACGCCGTCCAGCCGGGTGAGCACCAGGTCCGTGACCAGCACGTCCGGCCGCAGGCTCTCTGCCATCGCTAGGGCCTCCTGCCCGTCCCCCGCGGCGCCGGCCACCTGCATATCCTCCTCGGCGTCGATCACCTCCGAGAGCATACGTCGGAAATCTTCGCCGGAGTCGGCAATGAGAACGCGCGTCTTAGTCTCCATGTTTTCATTTCCTCCCTTGTGTCAATTTCGGACCGCCTTATCTCTCTCTTGCGCAATTCCGCTGTAGTAGCTTTTACAATTTACCATAACACCCGTTTCTTTGCAACAGAAAACCATGAAAAATGGGCAATTTTTTGTTGACATAATATGACACGCTTCGACAACTTTCGCCCTTTCGACATGGTAAGTGCCTGCCGCAGGAGACATCTCTTGCAACGGGCACTATCCTCATGGAGCCTCCCTCTGACGAGGGAGGTGGCTCGCCCATGGGGGCGAGACGGAGGGAGAGACCGTTTTCTTCTCTCCCCCAGTCACCGCCAAAGGCGGCGACAGCCCCCTCGTCAGAGGGGGCCGGATATGTCATTCGTTATTCCCCCTCCGGCGGCGGACCCGGTTCAGGTGGCGCTCGAAGTGGCCCTCGTCCAGGAAGGCGGCCAGGGCGTACTGTTCCAGCACCGGCACCGAGCAGGAGTACATCCCCACCCGTTCCCGGTAGGCGTCCAGCAGCGCGGCGGGCAGGATCATGTAGCCCATGCGCATGGAGGGGGCCAGGCTCCGGGAGAAGGTGTTCAGATAGATGACCGCGCCCCGCTTGTCCATGGAGTACAGGCTCTCCAGGGGCTTGCCGGGCATGAAGAACTCGCTGTCGAAATCGTCCTCTACCACGAACCGGCCGGGCCGGGCCCCGGCCCATTGGAGGTACTCGTAGCGTTTGGCGGCGGGGGCGGTGACGCCGGTGGGCCAGCTGTGGAAGGGGGTCACGTGCAGCACCTCCGCCCTCGTCCCGGCCAGGGCGGCGCTGTCGATGCCCGACGGGCCCATGGGCAGGCGCTCCACCCGGGCGCCCATGCCCCGGTACACCGCTTCGATCTGGCCGTAGGAGGGCCACTCGATGGCGTATGTCCGGTCCGGGCCCAGCATGCGGACCACGTACTCATACAGCTGCTCCGAACCGGAGCCCACCACGATCTGCTCCGGCTGGGCGTGCATGCCCCGGTAGCGGAGAAGATACCGGGCGATGGCGTTGCGCAGAACGGCGCAGCCCTCGTTGGGGGACCGGGCCACCAGCCGCTGGCCCTGGTCGGAGATGACCCGGCGGAGGGTCTTGAACCACAGGGAGTAGGGGAAGTCGTTCGCCGCGGGGGCGGGCTCCTCCTCCGGCAGCAGGCGCAGGGGCTCCGCCTTCTGGTCCGGCGCAGGGGCCACCG
The DNA here is from genome assembly GCA_947631675.1 of uncultured Oscillospiraceae bacterium. The sequence continues at coordinate 7,199 of CANRMG010000194.1, read as the reverse complement.
GGCCTAGGGCCTGGACGAAAAAGCCGCTCCGCTCCCGGGCGGAGATGTAGCCCTCGTCCGCCAGGAGCCGGTAGGCCCCCTCCACCGTCACGGCGCTCACGCCCAGGTGCTCCGCCAGGGCCCGGCGGGAGGGCAGCTTTTCCCCCGGCGCCAGCACGCCGCCGGCGATGTCGTCCCGGATGGCCCGGTACAGGGCGTAGTACTTGGGTCCCGGGCCGGTCAGGTCGTAGGTCAGCATGCCGTCACCACTTGTCCGTGACGGTCACGCCATCGGGGCCGGCGGCGAAGGTCTCCGGGTCCGGGGCGGCGGCCATGTCCCGGCGAATGGGATCCAGGGCGTCGGCGACTGTGTCCGGGCCGTAGGCGGCGAACTGCGCCTCCGTCATGAGCAGGACGCCCACCTGGGCCATATCCTCCAGGTTGGCCCGCTGGATGGCCTCGCTCCGGGAGGAGGTGCAGTCGGTGAGCACCACGGTGTTGTAGTCCAAGGCGATGGCGTCGTAGGCGGTGGTGCGCACGCAGTTGGGCGTGGTGGTGCCCGCCAGGATCACCGTGCGCACCCCCAGGCGGCGGAGGATCAGGTCAAGCTCCGTCTGGAAAAAGGCGCTCCACCGGGGCTTTATGATGGTGTAGTCCCCGGCCTGGGGCCGCAGGCCCTCCGGAGCCTGGGCGCTGAAGGGTCCCTCCGAGCCAAGGGCCATGGCCCGGCCGCCGGCCTGCCAGCCTGCCCAGCGGGTCAGCTCCACGTCGCTGCCGTCGGGGCGGTACAGGCGCTTGACGAAAAATACGGGGATGCCCTTTTGCCGGGCCGTGTCCGCCGCTTTGACGAGGGCGGGCACCGTGGCGGCGGCCATGGGAATGCAGTGGGGGGACGCGGGGTCTATGAAGCCCTGCTCCATGTCGATGACGATGAGGGCCGAGCGGGTGGGGTTATCTTTCATCGTGGGTCGCCTCCGGCGATTTTTTGATAAGTGTACCATGTTTTCCGTCGGATTTCCACCGGGCGGTAAAAAAGAGGAGGAGAATAAAAGGCAAAACGCGCCTGACATAGCAGGCGCGTTTTGCCTTTCACGTCTCCGGCCCGTTCAGGGACTGGTTGGCCCCGAAGATGTAGCCCAGGACCGTGACGGTCACCAGCTTGAAGGCCTCGAAGGCGTTGGATACCAGCTCGCTTCGCAGCGTGAAGAATATGTCCAGCAGCACCAGCAGCATCATGCCGCCCATGGCCGTGAACAGCACCGCCATGCCCGATTCCAGCCGGAGCCTGCCCATGGCCCGGCGGCACCGGGCCTCCTCCGCCGGGGTCTGTCCGTCTCCGTTGAGGGCGCTTTTGGCCGCCCCGCTCTGCTCATCCATGGTCCATCCCTCCTCCCGTCATCCTATGCGCCCGGGGCCTGCTTCGTCCTTGACGGGCCGGGCGGGCGATGCTATACTTGTCCCCACACCGCTGAGAGGAGGCGCGCCGGATGGCCCGTGAACTGGACCGCTGCCAGGCCGTGGAGCGGAGCATCATCACCAAGTACAGAAAGACCCTGTGGCGCCCCTTCGTGGAGGCGGTGAAGCGCTATGAGCTGATCCAGGCCGGGGACCGGATCGCCGTGTGTATCTCCGGGGGCAAGGACTCCATGCTCATGGCCAAGCTCATGCAGGAGCTGCACCGGCACTCGGAGGTGCCCTTCGAGCTTGCGTTTCTCGTGATGGACCCGGGCTACAGCCCCGCCAACCGGGCGAAAATAGAGGAAAACGCCGCGCTGCTGCGGGTGCCGGTGACCATCTTTGAGTCCGACATCTTCACCGTGGCCAACAGCGTGGAGGAGAGCCCCTGTTATCTGTGCGCCCGGATGCGCCGGGGCCTCCTCTACAGCAAGGCGAGGGAGCTGGGCTGCAACAAGATCGCCCTGGGCCACCACTTCAGCGACGTCATCGAGACTACCCTCATCGGCATGTTCTGGGGCGCCCAGCTGCAGGGCATGATGCCAAAGCTCCACAGCACCAACTTCCCGGGCATGGAGCTGATACGTCCCCTGTACTGCGTCCATGAGGACGACATCATCGCCTGGGCCCGGTACAACGGCCTGGAATTTCTTCAGTGCGCCTGCCGGTTCACGGAAAACGCCGTCCGGCACCAGGGCGGCTCCAAGCGCCAGCAGGTGAAGGAGCTGCTGCGGGAGATGCGGAAGGACGACCCCAACATCGAAAAGAGCATCTTCACCGCCCTGCACGCGGTGTGCCTGGACACCTTTCCCGGCTACAAGACCGGGGGCGCAGACCACTCCTTTTTGGAGACCTACGACGAAAGAGAATAACGCGCCGGAGCGGACACATCCCGTGTCCGCTTTTCCTTTGTGTCCGGGTGGGTATATTCTCTCCGGCGGGCGGGAAAAATCCCAGGTATGGAAAAGATAAGCACCGAACGCCTGGCCGGATGGGGCGAACGAGCGGCCAGGAGCATCCCCATCAAAGGAAGGACATCCGGCCGCCGCGCCGCCCGCCGGCTGGCGCGGGCCATGGAGGTGGTGGCGGCCAGGAGCCGGGACGAGAAGGCCCCGGCGTGGTTTGCGGACAACGAATATCTGGCCCGGCGGGAGACGGACATCGCCCTGGGGGCCCTCCGGGCCGCGGGAAGGCTCCGAAAGGGGCGGTCGGGCCCGGCGGTGGTGGCGCTGTGCCAGACTCTGGCGGAGGCCGGGCCCGTGACGGAGGAGCGGATCGAGGCGTTCCTCACCGGGGCCCGCCGGAGCGGAGAGATGCCGGAGAATGAGGCGGCCCTTTTTGGGGCCGCCCTTCGCGCTGCGCTCATCCAGGCCCTGGCCGGGCCGGAGGTGGACGCCGCTGAGGCGGGGGAGCTGTTCACCAGCCTGCGGGCCCTGGCGGACATGGACCTGACCCATGCCCTGGAGGCCTCGGACCCGGTGGACGCCCTGCTGCGGCAGGACAAGATATACCCCGCTATGGACGAGGCCAGCCGGGCCGAGTACCGCCGGCGCATCCAGCGCCTGGCGAAGGCAAAGCGCGTCCCGGCGGCGGAGGCGGCCCGGCAGGCGCTGGAAGGGGGCTTGCACGAATACCTGTTCCCGCCCTGTGAGCGTACCGGCGCGGGCTATATGGCCGCGCGGATCGTCCTGCCGGCGGCGCTGGCGGTGCTGGCCGGGGCGGCGGCGAAGAGCGTGTGCACGGCCCTTCTGGCGGTGTGGCCCCTCTCCGAGCTCGCCCGGGTGGGGCTGGACTCCGCCCTGCTGCGCCTGACCCGGCCCCAGCGGCTGCCCCGTCTGGAGCTGAGGGGCGGCGTGGGCCCGGATGGCCGGACGGTGTGCGCCGTGTCGGCCCTTTTGTCCGACGACGAGACGGGCGTGCGCCTGGCCCGGCGGCTGGAGGAGTACGCCCTGGCCAACCGGGAGTGTGGGGAGGAGCTGCTGTTCGCCCTGCTGGCGGACCTGCCCGACGGGGCGGTGTTCCCGCCCCCGGAGGCGGGGCGGCTCCGTGCCGCGGCGGCGCAGATCGACAAGCTCAACGAGACATACGGCGGGGGCTTTTTCCTCCTGAGCCGGGACCCGGTCTGGCACAAAACGGACGGGGGCTACGCCCCATGGGAGCGCAAGCGGGGGGCGGTACTGGAGCTGGCCCGGCTGGTCCGGGGCCGGCCCAGTCATCTGAAGGTCCTGGCGGGGGACCCTGAGGCCCTGCACGCCAGATATATCCTCTGCCTGGACGGGGATACCCGCCTGGTGCCGGGCAGTGCCCGGCAGCTCATCGGCGCGGCCATGCACCCGCTGAATGCGCCCCAGGTGGAAAAGGGCGCGGTGGTCCGGGGCCACGGGGTGCTCCATCCCCGGATGGCGGTGGAGCTGGACCGGGCCATGGCCACGGATTTCGCCCGCATATGGGCGGGTCAGGGGGGCACGGACCCCTACGGCGCTCCCACAGGGGAGCTGTATACGGACCTTTTCGACCGGGGCGGCTTCGCGGGCAAGGGCATCGTGGACGCGGCGGCCTATCTGGCCTGCCTGGACGGCCGGTTCCCGGAGGACCACATCCTGAGCCACGACGCCCTGGAGGGGGCCTATCTGCGGGGGGCGTACGTGGGCGACGTGGAGCTGACGGACGGCACGCCGGTGACGGCGGCGGCCTGGTTCAGGCGGCTGCACCGGTGGACCCGGGGCGACTGGCAGAACCTGCCTTGGCTGTTCAGGGCCGGGCGGGATCTGCCCGCCCTGGAGCGGTTTCGGCTGTTCGACAGCGTGCGTCGGAGCCTTGTCCCGCCCACGGCCCTGGCGGCGCTTATATGGGGCCTCCTGTCCCCGGCCGGCCGCTGGGCGGCGGCCGCGGCCCTGGTGAGCCTGGGGGCCGACGCGGTCCATGACGCCTTCGCGGGCCTTTTCCAGCGGCGGAGCGCGGCCCGCCTGCGGGTCCGCAGCGGCGTACTCCGGGGGGCGGGCGGGTCCCTGACCCGGTTCTTCGCCCGGCTCATCTTCCTGCCCTGGGAGGGCTATACCTGCGCCTCGGCGGCGGTCACGGCCCTGTGGCGCATGAAGGTGTCCCATAGGCACATGCTCCAGTGGGTCACGGCTGCCCAGACGGACCGGGGCAAAAACAGGCCCGCGGCCATGTGGTTCTCTGTGGTCCTGGGACTGGCCCTGGCGGTGCTGGCCCCTGGCCCGGCGGGAAAGGCCGCGGGGGTGGTGTGGGCCTGCGCGCCCGCCTTTGCCTGGGTCTCCGGCCGGCCCATTCTGCCGAAAAACGATTTGACGGAGGCCGACCGGGCCTTCCTTCTGAAGGCTGCCGGGGCCATGTGGAGCTACTTCACGGACCGGTGCGGCCGGGCCGACCACTGGCTGCCCCCCGACAACGTGCAGATCCAGCCCCCTAAGGGCGCGGCCCGCCGGACCAGTCCCACCAACATCGGCCTGGCTCTCACCTCGGCCCTGGGGGCCATGGAGCTGGGCCTTGCCCCGGAGAGCGAGGCCACGGCCCTCATAGAGCGCATCCTGGCCACGGTGGAAAAGCTGGACAAGTGGCGGGGCCATCTATATAACTGGTACGACACGGGCACCTGCGCGCCCCTGACCCCGGCCTATGTGTCGGCGGTGGACAGCGGCAACCTGTGCGCCTGCCTCATCTGTCTGGCCGGGGGCATGGCCGCTCACGGCCGGCCGGACATCGCCCAGCGGGCCCGGGCCTTGGCGGACGATATGGACCTGGGGGCCCTCTACGACGAAAAAAAGCGGCTTTTCCGCATCGGCCTGGACCCGGCCACGGATGAGCCCAGCCCCGGCCATTACGACCTGATGGCCTCGGAGGCCAGGCTCATGAGCTATGTGGCCTGCGCGAGGGGCGATGTTCCGGTGCGCCACTGGCAGAGCCTGAGCCGGGCCCAGCTGTCCCTGGACGGGTGGCGGGGCCTGGCCAGCTGGTCCGGGTCCATGTTCGAGTACCTGATGCCGGAGCTGTTTCTGCCCTTCGTCAATGGCTCCATGCTGTGGGAGACGGCCCGGTTCTGCCTCTACGCCCAGCGGCGGCGGGGCGAGCGGGCCAAGGCGCCCTGGGGCGTCTCCGAGAGCGCCTTCTTCTCCCTGGACGCGGGCATGGACTACCGCTACAAGGCCCACGGCGTGGGCGCTCTGGCCCTGCGCAGGGACGTGGACAGCGAGCTGGTGGCCGCGCCCTACGCCAGCTTCCTGGCCCTGGCCGTCCATCCCAAGGCGGCGGTGAAGAACCTGCGCCGCCTGAGAGCTATGGATATGTGGGGCCGGTACGGCTTTTACGAGGCCCTGGACCTGACCCCGGGCCGGACCGGCCCGGGCGGGCAAGCGGTGGCCTGTTTCATGAGCCACCACATCGGCATGAGCCTGGCCGCCGTGACCAACTGTCTGGCGGCCGGGGCGCTGCGCCGGTATTTCATGGCGGACCCGGCCATGGGGGCGTTCAGACCCCTGCTGGCGGAGCGGGTGCCCCTGGGCGGGGCGGTGCTGCGCCGGGGCCGGAGCCCCCTGACCCGGCCGCCGGAGAGCCGGCCGGACCGGCCGGTGTTCCAGTGGGAGGGCCCGGGCCACGACCCGGCGGCCCCGGCGTGGTTCCCCATGTCCAACGGGGTGTATACCCTCCTGGCCTGCGACGACGGCTGCTGTCTGGCCCAAACGGCGGGGCTTTTGATGTACCGGCCCGAGGGGTTCACCCTCGCGGTGGACGGGGTGGAGCTGACCCCCTCCCGGCGGGAGGGGGCGGTGCGGCCATGGCGCTATGAGGCGGGCAGCCTCACCTTCACGGCCCGGCGGGCCGGGGGCGTGATGAGCGCGGTGATGGCGGTGGCCAGCGGCGAGCAGGGGGAGCTGCGGCGCGTCACCGGCCCCAGCGGTGGAAAGCTCACCGTCCGCCTCGAGCCGGTGCTGGCGCCCATGGGGGACCATCAGGCCCACCCCGCCTTCTGGCGGCTGGGCCTGGAGGTCAGCGCCCATCATGGGGCGGTGCTGATCCGGCGGCTGGCCCGGGGGACCCGGCCGGAGAGCTGGCTGTGCCTGGCCGCCACGGTGGACCTTGTGGTACGCCGGGGGGCAGGCTGGCAGATGCATGAACCGGTGTTCATCGAGGCCACCCTGCCCGAGGGCGGGTGCGCGGCGCTGGGCCTGGGCTTCGGCGGCAGCGCCCGGGAGGCGGAGACTTGTGCCCGGGCCATCCTCACCGGCGGGACAGCGGACATGGCCGGGGCCATGGGGTCTCTGCTTGGCATGAGCGCCGAGGGGCTCAGGGCGGCGTTTCAGCTCTGCGCGGCGGTGTGCTCGCCCCGGGTGGCGGCACATTCTGATTCCACCCGGGAGGCACTGTGGAAGCACGGCCTCTCCGGGGACCTGCCCATCGTATATGTGTCCGGACAGGATATGGACGACGCCCGGCGCATGATCAAGCGCCACGCCCTCATCACCGCCTGCGGCGCGGCCGCGGACCTGGTGATCGACGCCGGGGAAGAGGGGCAGTACCTCCATCCCAAAACGGACGCCCTGCGCCGGTATCTGGATAAATACGGCCTGACGGGGTTTGAGAACGCCCGGGGCGGCGTGTGGTTCATGGGCGGGGCAGACATCGCCGCCGCGGCGGTGCTGCTGCCCTTGGAGCCTGAACGGCGGGAACCAGGCCTGCCCGCCCTGCGGCCCGCTCCCCGGCGGGGGAGCCAGGCGCCGAAGATCGCCTGGCTGGCCGGCGGCGCG
>CANRMG010000193.1 GCA_947631675.1 uncultured Oscillospiraceae bacterium | reverse complement strand
TGGGGCACGTCCAGCGTCATGCCCGCCGGGCATATCTGGGTCACGCCCCGGCTCAGCTCATAGTCCGCCATGGTCTGAAGCCCCGCGGCGTCCCCGTCGGAGAAGTCCGCGCCCCGGCAGCCGTGAAAGTGCAGGTCCGTGAGGCCGGGGATGACCCAGCAGCCGGACACATCCACCGTCTCGCCGCCGGCTTCGGCGGCGATGAGCCCATCCTCTATGCATACGTCCCGGAGGACGAAGCCTTTCAGCGGGTCGAAGACCCGTCCGCCCGTCAGCTTCATGCCTTCACGCCCGCTTCCAGAAGACCTGCCAGCGCCGCCTTATCGCCCACCAGCACCACATCCGGGTGCAGCTGCAGGATGGACGCGGGCATCTGGGGGGTGATGGGGCCGGCAAAGGCGGCCTTCACGGCCTTGGCCTTGTCCGCGCCGCTGACCACCATCAGGATCCTCTTCGCCCGCATGATGGCGGCCATGCCCATGGTCAGGGCCCGCTTGGGCACCTCGTCCCGGCTTTCGAAGAAACGGGAGTTGGCGTCGATGGTGGACTTGGTCAGCTCCACCACATGGGTGGGAGCGACGAACTCGTCGCAGGGCTCGTTGAAGCCGATGTGGCCGTTGTGGCCCATGCCCAAAAGCTGGATGTCCGCCGGGCCCAGGTCCTCCAGGAGCTTCTCGTACCGGGCACACTCCGCCGCCAGGTCCGCCGCCTTGCCGTTGGGGACGTTGGTGTTCTCCTTTTTGATGTTGATGTGGTCGAACAGGTTGGTGTTCATGAAGTAGCGGTAGCTCTGGTCATGGGTGCCGTCCAGGCCCGCGTACTCGTCCAGGTTCGCGGTGGTCACCTGGGAGAAGTCCAAGTCCCCCGCCGCGCAGCCGGCGATCAGGTTCTTGTACAGGCCTATGGGCGTGGACCCGGTGGCCAGGCCGATGATGCAGTCGGGCTTGGCGATGACCTGGGCCGCCATGACGGCGGCCGCCTTGCGGCTCATGGCTTCGTAATCCTCTGTGCAGTAGATCTTCATGACAATGCCTCCTTTATCCTTTCACAGCACCCATGGTGATACCCTGGGTAAAGAATTTCTGGAATATGATGAATATCGTCACGATGGGCACAGCGCCCAGGGCGGCGCCTGCCATCAGCAGGCCGTAGTTGGTGGCGAACTCCGCCTGCAGCGTGGCGATGCCCAGGGAGATGGTAAGGTTCGCCCGGGACTGGAGCATGATCAGCTGCAGGAAGTAGTCGTTCCACGTGTTGATGAACGTGAAGATGGCCAGCGCGCCGAAGGCGGGCTTGATGATGGGGCACACCACCTGCAGGAAGGTGCGCGCCTCCCCGGCGCCGTCCATGCGGGCGGCCTCCAATATCTCCGTGGGGATGGTCTCGGAGAACTGCTTCATCAAAAACACGCCGAAGGGCCAGCCCACCGTGGGCAGGATCACCGCCCACAGGGTGTCCGCCAGCTTCAGCCGCGCCATGATGCGTACCAGCGGCACCAGCACCACCTGCTTGGGCAGGGCCATGGCGCAGATGATGATGCTGAACACCAGGCCCCGGCCATAGAACCGCTTCTTGGCCAGCACATAGCCCGCCATGGACGCGGTCAGGCACACCAGCACCATGCTGGAAAGAGAGATGGCCACCGTGTTGAACATCCAGTTCCAGGCCGGATTGCGGAACAGCTTCTGAAAGTTCTCCAGCGTGGGGTGCAGGGGGAACCACTCAGGCGGGAGCTTGATGGCCACGTTCTGCCGCTTCAAAGACCCGGTGACGATCCAGTAGAAGGGGAAGATGAACGTGAACGCGATCACCAGCAGCAGTATGACCGATATGACCCGGTAGAGGGTAGGTTTCTTTTTGATCATAGCGCCGCCCTCCTCAGTAAGAGACGTCCTTGCTCATCACCTTGAACTGGATAGCGCTCAGGATGGCAATGACGATGGCCAGAATGACGCCCATGGAGTTGGCGTATCCGTACTTGTAAAGGGAGAATGCGTTCTGATATAGATAATACATCACCGTGTTCGTGCTCCCCGACGGCCCGCCGGAGGTGAGCAGCTGTATGAGCGAGAAGCACTGGAAGGTGTTGATGGTGGTGATGACCACGATGTAGAGGGTAGTTGGCATGATCTGGGGCCACTTGATCTTCCAGAATACCTGCATGTTGTTGGCCCCGTCCACCTGGGACGCCTCCACCAGGGACTGGTCCACGTTGCCCAAGGCGGAGACATACAGCACGATGGGCTGGCCCACATAGGTGGTGAACATGATGGTGATGATGCACCAGATGGCGAAGCGGGTGTCGCCCAGGAAGCGGATGTTCTTGTCGATGAGGCCCACGGCCTTCAGAAGGTAGTTCAGGATGCCGCTGTAGCCGTCAAACATCCACCGCCAGACCACCACCACGGCCACGGTGCCCGTGACCACCGGCAGGTAGAACACACACCGGAAGAAGGAGCACACCCCCGGCCGCATCTTGTAGATCACAGAGCTGACCCACAGGGAGAACATCGTCACCGAGGGGACCGTCACCACCACCAGGAAGACGGTGTTCAGCATGGAGCGGAGGAACGTCTTGTCGTGGAACAGGTCTATGTAGTTCTGAAGCCCGATGAACGTCTCTTTGGACACCGGGTTCTTCATGGTGTAGTTGAAAAGGCTGGTGATGATGCCCATGATCATGGGCAGGACCACGAACGCCGCGAAGAAGCACAGGGACGGCAGCATGAACAGATAGGCTGTGACGGTCTCCTTCATCCGCAGACGGTGGCCGCCGCCTCCTTTCAGCGTCATAGATCTTCCTCCCTTCTATTATAATGACCGCCTCCCCGCCTGCGCGGGGAGGCGGCCTGCGTTAGATGAGATGCCTTATATCATGAGGTCTCAGCCAGCCATACCGGCGTTGGAGGCCTCCACCGCGGCGTCGGCAAGCTCGGTCACGTCACCACCGTCGGTGATCCGCTGCAGCATGTCGAACCACTGCGCACGCATGTTCGCAAATCCGTCCATCGTGTTGTAGTACGGGCCGTACATCTTCGTGAACTCCGCCAGCAGTTCCTTCTCCGCATCGCCCGGATACAGATTGCCCATGCTCTGCTTCACAGGGAACGCGCCCGTCCGCACTACGTTCTCTTCGCTGTCGCAGATCCACTGGATGAACTCTTTCGCCGCCGCCGCCTTCGCGTCGTCGCCGTTGTCGAACACGCAGAACCCGTTCACCAGATACTCAAGCTCCGCCTTGCCGTCGTCAGACGGGAACGGCAGGCTGATGGGAACGACACCGTTCTCCTCCATCGTCGCCGCGTTGTTGCCCGCAGCGGACGTGCCCCAGCAGAACTCAAAGCTCGTCTGGCCAGCCACGAACAGCTCTATGCTCCCGCCGCCGTTGTACTCTACGCCGTTGCCAAGAAGTCCCGCGTCCAGCCACTCCTGCGCCTTCTCCAGGCCTTTGATGCACTCCGGGCTGTTGAACGTGTACTTCTCGCCGTCCGCTACGCTCCCGCTGTACAGGTTCGCGATGAACGCACGGGTGCCCTGGTCGCCGCCCTGCCCGTTGCAGAACAGCACGCCGGGATTATAACCCGCGTCCGCCAATGCCTGCAGCGCCTTCTCAAAGTCATCCGTCGTCCAGGAACGGTCGCCTTCCAGGTTCACGTACTCCATCGCACCTGCATCCTCCCACATGGCCTCGTTGATCGCCATGTAGAACGGAGACGCCGAGATGGGGAACATGTAATACGTCCCGTCACCCTGGCAGGAAGTCAGCAGCGCGTCGTTGCCAACATCCGCCACGAATTCATCCGTGAACATATCGTCCAGGGGAACGAGCTTCCCATTCTTGCCGTACTCGATGATGCGGCCCGGGGCGTCGAACAGGACGTCGGCGGCCGTGCCGCTCTCGATGGCCGTGGTGATCTTGTCGCTGGCCGTGGTGAAGTCGATGGTCTCCACCCGCACCGTGATGCCGGGGTGAGTCTCGTTGAACTCATCCACCAGCTTCTGCTCATAGGTGCCGGCAGGGTCGTCCGCGTCCTGGATGAACGTGGGCGGCGCCCACCACAGAAGCTCCACCGGCTCCTCAGGCTCGCCGGCCAGGGTATCCGCCGCAGCGGTGATGGCCGCGCCGGTCACTACCTCGGCCACCTTCTCCACAGCCTCGTCAAGGATCTCCTCGGTGCTCTCTTCTTCAGCGGGCTCCTCAGGTTCCTCGGCAGGTTCTTCTTCCTCAGGTTCCTCTTCTGTGGGTTCTTCCGCCTCCGGCTCCTCCACGATGCCCAGCTCCGCATTGGAAGCAGCCGTCGCGGCGTCGGCAAGCTCGGTCACGTCACCACCGTCGGTGATCCGCTGCAGCATGTCGAACCACTGCGCACGCATGT
>CANRMG010000192.1 GCA_947631675.1 uncultured Oscillospiraceae bacterium | reverse complement strand
ACGCGGAGGAGCTGTTCGACTATCCGCTGCACCCCTACACCCACTCGCTGATCTCCGCCATCCCCATCCCAGACCCCCAGCTGGAGAAGAACAAGATCCAGTACGTATACGACCCCTCGATCCACGACTACAGCGAGGATAAGCCGGAGTTCGTGTGCATCGGCCATGACCACTGGATCTACGGCAACAAGAAGGAGATCGAGGAGTATAAGGCCATCCGTGAAGCGGGCGTGCCCATCAAGCCCATCAAGATCGGCGACCCGGAGACCGCCGCTCAGGACCAGGCGGCCGCCATCGACGCGGCGGAGGCCGCGGCCCAGGCACAGTTCCTCCAGGCGCCTGTCCACGACACCGGCAGCATCTGGTATTCGCTTTTGAGCTTCCTGCTGCCCATCCCCGGCTTCATCGCAGGCTGGCTATTCCGCAAGCACAACCATATGAGAAACTATAAGGCCTGCAGAAAGGGCGCCATCATCGGCATCATCACCTTCGCTGTGATCGCGGTGATCTTCGCCCTGCTGCTGTGGGCTGCGGTGGCCTGATTGAGACGCGGGCCTAAAAAGAAAAGCGAACCGTATGTGCCGCCGGTAAACGAGATCGAACTGTCTTCCGCCCATACCGGGCGGAAGATGGTCCTTATGATCGTTTTTATGGCCATAGGCGTGGCCGCGTTCGTATATGGCATCATGCAGCTGCTGGATGCCAGGGAGACTGGCGGCTGGCAGGAGATCGGCGTGGCCTCGGAGGAGCTCAGCTGCGGCGGCGATTTTACGCTGCTGTACGATCTGGGTCCCGCCAGCGACGACATCTCGGCGGTGCGGAAAAGGCTCACGGACACGTATTCCGATGCGGCGGTGACGGCCTACCGGCTCTTTTCCAATGAAAGCGAAACCGAGGATGTGCATGGTCTGCGGTATCTAAACCAGCATCCCAACGAGACCGTCGCCGTGGACCCGGCGCTGTATCACGCGCTGGAGCTGGTGCAGCAGGCGGGGGACAGGACGCTGTACCTGGGCCCGCTGGCCGAGAGCTGTAACGGCCTTTTCGCCTGTGAGGATGATGCCCAGGCTGCGCAGTTCGATCCCCTGCAGAATGAGGCGGTGGGGGCGTATTTCGCCCGGTGCGCCGCTTTTGCCGGCGATCCCGGCGCGATAGACCTGGAGCTGCTGGGCGGGGGAGAGATACGGCTGAAGGTATCGGAGACGTATCTCGCCTATGCCCGGCAGGAGGAGATCGGGAGCTTTATTGACTTCGGCTGGATGAAAAACGCCTTTGTGGCCGACTACCTGGCGGACAGGCTTCTGGAAGAGGGCTTCACCCATGGGGTCCTCTCCAGCTTTGACGGCTTTGCCCGCTGCTTGGACGACCGGGGCGTGGGTTACGGCATGAACATCCTGGACCGGACGGACGCCGGCGTCTACCAGGCCGCGACATTAAGCTACACCGGCCGGCGGCAGATGGTGTCCCTGCGGGACTATCCGCTTTTGGAGCAGGATAGCTGGCGGTACTACACCTTTGAGGACGGGAATACCTTCACTTCCTACCTGGACCCGGCGGACGGGCTATCCAGGTGTGCGGTCCATGATCTGTCCGCCTGGTCGGAGTCCAGCTCCTGCGGCCAGCTCGCCCTGGCCCTGGCGCCTGTGTATGTGGCGGAGAGTCTGGACGAGGATGCGCTCGCTGCACTGTCGGAGGAGGGCATATACACCGCCCGCTGCGTGGACAGGACGATCCTGTACACAGACACTGGCGCGGACCTTACTGACCTTTACGAAGGCTATAGTGTGGGGTAGTAAGTATAATGAAGAGGCACAGCGCCGGAAGGCGCTGTGGCCTGTCAAATGTACCGTATCCGGCAGGATGTGGAGAACGCCGAAAAGCAGTCTCTTTTTTGACATAATTTGTATATGCTCCTTCATTGACAAGTCCCTGCCCGCATGATATAATTTCCGCCAATGAGATTAGGGAAAGGGGGAGCGACATGGGCGCGGTCAATAATTTCGCTTTCTTTCCCAGCTCGTTTTCCCGGTATTGCCCCGGCTTCGAGGGGACTGCCATTCCCTTTTTGAAGGACAAAGGTGAATATGCCGTTTTTCCCGGCTTTTGCGATGTGCATGTGCATTTCCGCGAGCCGGGATTTTCTTATAAAGAGACCATCGCCACAGGCTCCGCCGCCGCGGCCCACGGGGGCTATACCGCTGTGTGTGTCATGCCGAATTTAAACCCGGTGCCGGACAGCCCGGAGGCCCTGGCGGCAGAGCAGAACATCATCCGCCGGGACGCCTGTATCCACGTCTATCCCTACGGGGCCATCACGGCGGGGGAGAAGGGCCAGCGTCTGGCGGACATGGCCGGCATGACCGGGGCCATCGCCTTTTCTGACGACGGCCGGGGCGTCCAGTCCGAGGACATGATGCGCGCGGCCATGGAATCGGCAAAGCGGCTGGGGAAGATTATTGCCGCCCACTGCGAGGTTAATGAGTTGCTGCGGGGCGGATATATCCACGACGGGGCCTACGCCGCCGCCAAAGAGCAAAACGCTTTTCGGTATAGG
>CANRMG010000191.1 GCA_947631675.1 uncultured Oscillospiraceae bacterium | reverse complement strand
ACGGCGGTGTTCATCACCCAGACCGGCGGCGGCTGCCGGGCCACCAACTACATAGGCTTCATCCGCCGGGCCCTGGAAAAGGCGGGCATGGGCCACGTGCCCGTCATATCCGTCAGCGTCCAGGGATTGGAGACCAACGAGGGCTTCCATTTCACCCCCGCCATGCTGGTCAAGGCCCTGCAGGCGCTGGTGTACGGCGATCTCTTTATGCGCGTCGTGTACCGCATGCGGCCCTATGAGGTCACCCCCGGCTCCGCCGACGCGCTGCACGAAAAGTGGGAGGAGCGCTGCATCCAGGCGCTGGAGGCGCCCCTTTCCATGAGCCGGTTCAACAAGAACGTGGAGGCGATCGTGCGGGAATTTGACGCCCTGCCCATCCATGAGGACATGGTAAAGCCCCGAGTGGGCATCGTGGGGGAGATCCTGGTGAAGTTTGACCCGGAGGCCAACAACCACCTGGTGGAGCTGCTGGAGAGCGAGGGCGCCGAGGCGGTGATGCCGGACCTGATGGATTTTCTGCTGTACTGCTTCTACAACGCCAACTTCAAGGCGGACCACCTGGGCGGCAAGACGGGCACGGCGAGGCTGTCCAACCTTGGCATCGACGCCTGCGAGCATATGCGAAGCCACGCCCGCCGGGCCCTGGAGCACAGCGTCCACTTCACCCACCTGGCCCGGATCGGCCAGCTGGCCCAGTACGCCAAGGACTATGTGTCCCTGGGGAACATGACCGGGGAGGGGTGGTTCCTCACCGGGGAGATGCTGGAGCTGATACGTTCCGGCACGCCCAACATCATCTGCACCCAGCCCTTCGCGTGCCTGCCCAACCACATCGTGGGCAAGGGCGTCATCAAGCAGCTGCGGGCGGACCATCCCGAGGCCAACATCATCGCCGTGGACTACGACCCCGGCGCCAGCGAGGTCAACCAGCTCAACCGCATCAAGCTCATGCTCTCCTCCGCCCGGGAAAAGCTGGCGGAGACAAAGCAGGATAAGCTGGCGTGAGAGAGCCGGAACGGCGGAGATGACATTTTTCACCATAATTGATTTTATGCTATTGACAAACAGGGAGGAAGCCGTTACAATATAGCCCGTCTTAATTGGAGAAACGGAAGTTTTTCAAGCAAGATGCGACCGCCGTTTTCTGAACGGCCGAGGCCACACGGACAGCCGGGTCGAATGCCGAACGCCGCGGGAGCGGCCGGCAGCGTGAGCTGCCTTATTGATTGAGTTAAAAGCTCAAGTTTTATAAGTTGGTTACTTTATAACCAGTGCCGGGCGGCACACAAACTTGTAAAATGGTCAGTAAGAGTAGGGCAAGGCATTTTGCTTTCAGAAAACTCTCAAATCCATTGGGACGGCCCGTCGTCAGACCCTAGGGGACGGCAGACTGGAACATACCGCAAGTGAGATGTGCTTTGGCATACCTCACTTGTTTTTTTGCAAAAAAGCCGCCGGAAGGGAGAAGACATGGATAAGATCATCGAGCTGAAGAACATCACCAAATCCTTTGACGGGCAGGTGGTCCTGGACAATATCAGTCTGGACATCTACGACAACGAGTTCATCACCCTCCTGGGCCCCTCCGGGTGCGGCAAGACCACCACCCTGCGGCTCATCGGCGGCTTCGAGACGCCGGACAGCGGCGACATCCTCTTCGGCGGGGAGCGCATCAACGACGTGCCGCCCCACAGGCGCAACGTGAACACCGTGTTCCAGCGCTACGCCCTGTTCCCCCACCTGAACGTGTTCGAGAACGTGGCCTTCCCTCTGCGGGAGCGGAAGACGCCCCGGGAGGAGATCGACCAGCGGGTGGAAGAGATGCTGTCCATGGTGGCCCTCAAGGGCTTCGAGCACCGCTCTGTCACCAGCCTCTCCGGCGGCCAGCAGCAGCGGGTGGCCATCGCCCGGGCCCTGGTGGGAAGGCCCCGGGTGCTGCTGCTGGACGAACCGCTGGCGGCGCTGGACCTGAAGCTGCGCAAGGACATGCAGCAGGAGCTTAAAAACATCCAGAAGGCCACGGGCATCACCTTCATCTTCGTCACCCACGACCAGGAGGAGGCACTCAGCATGTCCGACACCATCGTGGTCATGAGCGAGGGGCGCATCCAGCAGATCGGCACCAGCGTGGACGTATATAACGAGCCGAAGAACGCCTTCGTGGCGGACTTCATCGGCGAGAGCAACATCGTGGACGGCGTGATGCTGAAAGACAAGCTCGTCTCCTTCTCCGGCCACACCTTCCCCTGCGTGGACGGGGGCTTCGGCGCCAACGAACCGGTGGACGTGGTGGTCCGGCCGGAGGACGTGGACATCGTATCCGAGGACAAGGGGATGCTCCGGGGCGTGGTCACCTCTGTCACCTTCATGGGGGTGCACTACGAGGTCATCGTGGACATCGGCGGGTTCAAGTGGATGATCCAGACCACCGACTTCGTGGACGTGGACGAGCACATCGGCCTTTACATCGAGCCCGACGCCATCCATATCATGAAAAAGAGCGAGTACTCCGGCCTGTACGGGGACTATGAGAGCTTCTCCAACGAGTTCGACG
>CANRMG010000190.1 GCA_947631675.1 uncultured Oscillospiraceae bacterium | reverse complement strand
CTCTGGCACCACCATGGGCACGTCCGGCGTCCAGCGATGGGCGCTGTTGTTGGAGACCACGGGGCACTCCAGCTTCGCGTACCGCTCCTCCAGGGCCTTGATCTCCTCTTTTTTCATGTCCACCGCGGAGAACACCATGTCCACCTCCGCGGCGATGGCCTCGGCGTCCTCCACCGCGTTTTTCACCACGATGGCCTTGGCCTTCTCCGGCATGGGCACCTCGATGGCCCAGCGGGAGCCCACCGCCTCAGCGTATGTCTTGCCCGCACTGCGGGCGCTGGCCGCGATCACGGTCAGCTCGAACCAGGGATGGTCCGCCAGCAGGGATACAAAGCGCTGGCCCACCATACCGGTGCCGCCGATCACGCCAACTTTCAGCTTTTTCATTTCGTTGACCTCCTGAGTCATTGTATGTTGAAGATGGAAAGAGGTTAAAAGTTACATGTTTGTTGACATTTTGTAATTTATTGTATATAGTAGTCTCGATAAGTATAGCATACCATATTTTCTTCGTCAATCGCTTACCACAGGGAAGGGAGGCAGAAAATGAAGCTTTTGAGACGGTCCCACTATGCGCTGGCGGCGCTGCTGGTGCTGGCCGTGCTGGCGGCCTTCGCGGGGACGGCGGCCTTTGCGGCGGGCTTTACCGATGTGCCCTCCTCCGCCTGGTATTACAGCGCGGTGAATTTCGTCACCAGCAAGGGCCTTTTCAACGGCACCTCCACGACCCAGTTCAGCCCCGGCCAGGCCATGACCCGGTCCATGTTCATCACGGTCCTGGGCCGGTACGCCAACATCGACGCCGACGCCTGGTGCGCCGGAATGATCACCGGCTCCGACGTGAACCTGCGCAGCGGGCCGGGCACCGGCTACGACGCCATCGCCACCCTGGACGCGGGAGACGTGGTCACCCTTTTGGGCCGCTCCGGCAGCTGGTATCAGGTGCGGTCCGGTTCCCGGACGGGCTACGTCAGTGGGGATTATGTATCGGCCCGGTACCATGGCTTTTCCGACGTGTCCTACGGCAGCTACTATACCGGCTACGCCATCTGGGCCTATGAAAATGGCATCGTCACCGGCGACGGATCCAGCAGCGTGTTCTCGCCCAACGGGGTCGTGACCCGCCAGCAGGTGTGCACGTTCCTGGGCCGCTTCGCCTCCGTCATGGGCGTGCGCCTTTCCCAGAATACGGCGGCTGTCACCTTCAAGGACGAGAGCAGCATCAGCTCCTGGGCCAGAGAGAGCGTCGCCGCCATGCAGCGGGCCGGCGTAGTGGAGGGGGACGAGAAAGGCAATTTCAATCCCGGCTCCTCTGCCACCAGGGCCCAGGCTGCGGCCATGCTCCAGCGGTTCGATATCGCCTGCGGCGGTTTTAAGCCGCCTGTCACGCCCACGCCCAAGCCCACGCAGACCCCCGCGCCCACCAGGACGCCTGCGCCTACGCCCACCCCGGGCGGCAGCGGCGGCGCCACGACGCCCGCGCCGGGCTTCCCGGAGGACACCCCCGCCACCCTGATCGGCGGCACGGTCCGTCCCCGGTTCACGGTGGTCCGGGTGGGACTGCAGGTGAGCACCTCGCGGTTCCACAACGCCGTGCAGCAGGTGAAGCTCTACAACACCAACGGCTCCGGCTTCAGCTACGGCTCCATGGGCCCCCAGGACCGGCGGTTCTATTCCACCGGGACCATCAACGACCGGACGATCACCGTCACCACCAACGGTAACGCGTTCACCGTTACAAACAGCAGGGGGGAAACGGTCTGCACCGTCTCCGGCGCTGCCATCGCCCTGCGCCCCATCGGCGCCAATAAGGGCCTGACAAAGGTCAACGACAACTACAGCTACTTCGGCGACTTCGAGCTGCGCCAGGTCAACGACGGCGGCAATAAGATCAACGTGATCAACTTCGTGGACATCGAGGACTACGTGAAGGGCGTGCTGCCCTATGAGTTCTCTGCCAGCTGGCCGGCCGAGACGCTGAAGGCGGCGGCGGTGGCCTCCCGCAGCTTCATCATGAAGACGGACCTGGCCTACACCTCCTACGGCATGGACATCGTGGCCGACGACGGCGGCCAGCTCTACCTGGGCCGGCGGACCTACAGCGACAGCTATTTCTCCGCCAGCGACGCGGCGGTGGACGCCACCCGGAACATGTACCTTACATACAACGGCGACATCTGCCTGTGCTCCTTCTCCGCCTGCGACGGCGGCCAGACCCGCAGCGCCAGGGAGGTGTTCGGCACCAGCTATCCATACCTGGCGGCCAAGGCGGACCCCTATGAGGCCGCCGCGAAAAAGGATGTGGCTGCCGCCGGCATCAACTATGAATCCTGGGTCGCGGCCAGCCACCGGGTGGGCCTGAGCCAGTGGGGCGCTTTCGCCATGGGAAAATACTACAGCAAGACCTATCAGGATATTCTGGGCTTCTACTATACGGGGACCCATCTGCAATACGGGGCGTGACATTTGAAAACATCTGACTTTATGTATGACCTGCCCGAGCGGCTCATCGCCCAGACGCCTTTGGAGCGCCGGGACGGGTCCAGACTGCTGGTGCTGGACAAGATAAC
>CANRMG010000189.1 GCA_947631675.1 uncultured Oscillospiraceae bacterium | reverse complement strand
GGTAGCGCATCCGCTTGACGTGCGGGAGGTCACAAGTTCGAGTCTTGTATCGTCCACCACGTTAGAATGGCCACGAAGATGCTGAATCCTTGCAAGCAAGGCTCCAGACATCGGTCGGGGCCATTCTTCCTTTTTCCCATGAAACCCGCTGCGCTGGGCTTTCATGGGGGCCCTGGAAAACGCCACGGGGTTTTTGTTTTGATTGACTTGTATGCTATAATGTGATTATACTAAAGAAAAAGCATCACTTTCCCAGGAGAGGAGCGAAGGGCTATGCCGGAAATAGCGCGGTTTTACGGTATCGTGATCAAGATGTTTTTCAAGCCAAAAGAGCATGAGCCAAGCCACATACACGCCCTGTATGGGGAGTATATGGGAGAGTTCAATATCCAGAGCATGGAGATGCTACAGGGCGATTTGCCGCTGAAAGCCCAAGAGCTTGTCCGGGAATGGCTGGGGGCCCATCAGGCAGAGCTGCAGGAGATGTGGGAGAGCCAGACCATCCGAAAGCTCCCGCCGCTGTGAGGAGGTGCCGGGCATGATCCAGAGGATATTGAAGCTGGTCCCGCTCCCGGACTTCCAGTTGGCGGCGGCCTTTGATGATGGCCGGAAGGTCCTGTATGACGTCAAGGAAGATATGCAGCTCCCCGGCTATCACCTTTTGGCGGAGGTGCCGGGGCTGTTCCAACAGGTCCAGCTGGACGAGAGCCGGACATGCGTATTCTGGAGCGACGAGATAGACCTTCCCAGCCACGCCATATATGAATACGGCCGGCCGGTGGAGAATCTGCCGGAGCTTGACGGCTAAAGCATAATAGCGGGACAGGATGACCTGTCCCGCTATTTAGCATCTACCTCTAATTCGATGATCTCCAGGCCCTGGCGCATGGCGTAGAGCATGGTGGCGCGGGTGCCGCCGGCGGCGCCGTTGTAGACCGCGACGAGATAATGGGACCGGTCTACCATGTAGCGGTTGCGGTCCATCATGCACTCGGGTGTGTAGCTCTGGTGCAGGACCGTGAGCGTATCGCACTCCTCCGCCAGGCGGAAATACCGGCTCTTCCAGGCGGCGCTCCATCTGGCCTCCTGGCCGGCGTGGGGGATGGCGGCTTCGATGGTGACGTCCGGGTGCTCGTCGCGAAGGGCCACCGCCGCCTCGCCGAAGTACATATCCGCGCCGGTGGCCATGCCGCAGATGAAATGGCGGCAGCCGCCGGCGTACAGCGTGGCCAGCACGTCGGCGATGGCGGCCTTCAGCCGCAGGCAGGAGGGGTCTTTTTCATTGTCGCCCCAGGGCAGCTTGTCGGCCCGGTGGCCGGTGAAGCAGCATGTCTTTTCTCGTTCCATGGCCACATTATGGCATAGCGGCCGGTCCATTGCAAATAAATCTTTCCAAGGAACATATTTTTTCGCCCGGCCATGAAAGTTCTGGCGAAAAGTTGGCATAATAGAGCTTGTACAATAAAAGCAATGGAGGCACAGTGATGAAGACCATCATTACGACCCTGCTGACGGCTGTTCTGGTCCTTTCGGCCATGACCGGCTGTTCACGGGATATGAGCAGTGAGACGAAGGCCACTGCCACGGCTGCTCCCACGGCTACGGCCACGGCCCGGCCCACGGCTACCCCGGCGCCCAGCCCCAAGCCCACCGATACCACCGCCGACGGCACCATCGACGAGGACCATGACGCGGTGGACGGCGTGGTGGGCGCCGGCGAGGACGCGGTGGACGACCTGATCGACGGCGGCAAGAAGGCCGTGGACGACGTGGCCCAGGCCGGCGAGGATGCCGTGGACCACCTGACCGGCTCCGACGAGGCCGCGTCCGGCTCCCAAAAGTCCGATTGACAGTAAGATAGGCTAAAGCGGTCCGGCGCGATGCCGGGCCGCCTATCATTATGGGCGGGAAAATTGGACGTACATAATTTATTCATATTTAACAAATGATGTTGACAAAAAACCGAGAGATTGGTAAAATTGGTTTAAATGTGGGGGTACATAAGCTGAAGTAAGAGGACAAGTTGAATTTTACGCTTTGTCTTATAAATACCCCGGCAAATTTATAAAAGGAGAGTACACCTATGAAGAAAGTTCTTGCGATCGTTCTGGCTCTGGCGATGGTCCTGAGCCTGGGTACCGTCGCCTTCGCGGCGGAGGAGCCCGACGTCAGCGGCCTGAAGGTGGGCGTGTTCTGGTACGCCTTCAGCGACGCGTTCCTGTCCACGGTCCGCGCGTCCCTGAACGAGCAGCTGGAGGAGGCCGGCATCGCCTATGACGACTTCGACGCCAACAATACCCAGGCCACGCAGCTGGAGCAGGTGCAGACCGCTGTCACCAACGGCTACAACGTGCTGGTGGTGAACCTGGTCACCTCCGGCTCCGCCGACGCCGCCGAGCAGATCCTGCAGGCCGCCGGCGACCTGCCCGTGATCTTCTTCAACCGCGCCGTGGAGGGCGACGGGGAAGAGCACACCGTTCTGGACGCCCATGACAACATCGCCTTCATCGGCACCGACGCCCCCGAGGCCGGCCACATGCAGGGCAAGATGATCGGCGACTTCCTGGTAGA
>CANRMG010000188.1 GCA_947631675.1 uncultured Oscillospiraceae bacterium | reverse complement strand
TCGCCATCCTGGTCATCTGCGCCTGGCAGGGTTATAAAAAGGGCATCATCATGGGAATTATCGAGGTGCTGGTGATAATACTATCTCTATATGGCGCGCAGCTGCTGTCGGATACCTACTCCTACGAGGTCATCCCGGTGCTGAAGCCCTTTGTCAGCGGCTACATGGAGGCCCAGGTGGAGACCACCACCTTCCAGGCCTTCGGCTATGAGCCCGACCCGGAGACCGGCAAGTACAACGTGCCCTACTCCATGACGGACATGATCAACAGCCAGCCGGACAAGAAGGACGAGATCATCTTCACCACCTACAAGAATCTGGGCCTGTACGACGGCATGGCCCGGACCCTGACGGACAAGACCGTGGCCTACGCCCAGGAGAACAACGCCTCCGTGGCCTCCGCCGTCGTCACCATCACCTGCCAGTCCATCACATGGTACGGCGGGTTCCTGCTGGCGTTCATCATCATCTTCGCCATCCTCACGGTCATCGTGAATATCCCCAACCTGAGCTTCAAGCTGCCATACGTGGGCATCGTGAACGATATAGGCGGTATCGTCATCGGGCTTTTCGTAGGGGCGCTGTTCTGCTCGGTGGTCGTGTGGGTGTTCAACTTCGCAGGCCTGCTCGTGCCGGAGGCCACCCTCCGGGCCACGGGTCTGGCAGACTTCTTCCTGACAAGGAACCTGCTGGCCAACTACATATCCCTCTGACGCTCATAAGGAGAGTTCCATGCAACCTGCTCTTTGCGCACGCTGCCATAAGAATATGGCGGTGATCTTCATCACGAAAATAGAAAACAACCAGACCCGCAACGAGGGTCTGTGCCTGAGCTGCGCCCGGGAACTGCACATAAAGCCCGTGGACGACATCATCTCCCGGATGGGTCTGTCCGACGAGGACCTGGAGAACCTCTCCGGGGAGATGACCAACGCCCTGGGCGGCGCGGAGGGCATCGAGAGCCTCATGGGCATCGACACCACCGACGCCGACAGCGACGACGCCGATCAGGGCAAGACCGCCACCTTCCCCTTCCTGAACCGTCTGTTCGGCGGCCCCCAGGGGCCCAACAGCGGCGACGGGGGCGCGGGCGGTCCCTCCCCCGGTCCCGGACCCGGCGCCCCCGCCCCCTCTCAGGACAGGCGGGGCAAAAAGAAGTTTCTGGAGAACTACTGCATCAGCCTCACCCAGCGGGCCCGGGAGGGCAAGCTGGACCGGATGATCGGCCGGGCCGAAGAGCTGGAGCGTGTCATCCAGATCCTGAACCGGCGGCAGAAGAACAACCCCTGCCTCATCGGCGAGCCCGGCGTGGGCAAGACCGCCATCGCCGAGGGCCTGGCCCAGCGCATCGCCGCCGACCAGGTGCCCTACAAGCTGCGGGACAAGGAGGTCTATCTGCTGGACCTGACCAGCCTCGTGGCCGGCACCCAGTTCCGGGGCCAGTTTGAAAGCCGCATGAAGGGCCTCATCGACGAGATACGCCGCCAGGGCAATATCATCCTGGTCATCGACGAGGTGCACAACATCGTGGGCGCCGGGGACGCCGAGGGCAGCATGAACGCCGCCAACATCTTAAAGCCCGCCCTCTCCCGGGGGGAGATACAGGTCATCGGCGCCACCACCTTCAACGAGTACCGAAAGTACATCGAAAAGGACGCCGCATTGGAGCGGCGCTTCCAGCCCGTCACCGTGGCGGAGCCCTCGGTGGCCGACAGCGTGGAGATACTGAAGGGCGTGCGCAAATACTACGAGGATTTCCACGGCGTGGACATCTCCGACGAGATGTGCCGCATGGCCGTGACGCTGTCCGAGCGGTATATCACCGACCGCTACCTGCCCGACAAGGCCATCGACCTTCTGGACGAGGCCTGCTCGGACGTGGACCTTAAAAACGCCGACACCGCCCGGCGGCTGGAGCTGGAGAAGGAGAACGCGGACCTTGAAAAGGAGCGGGAGCTTCTTCTCACCGCCGAGACGGACAACTTCGAGCGCCTGGCGGCCATCCGCTCCCGGCAGATGCAAATATCCGACGAGCTCACGGCCCTGCGGGCCAAGGGCAGGCCCGCCCTCACCGCGGCGAACCTGGCCCGGATCATCGAGCTGTGGACGAAGATACCCGCTTCCAACATCACCGACGACGAGTTCGATAGGCTCTCCGGCCTCAACGAGCGGCTCAAAAAGCACATCATCGGCCAGGACCAGGCCGTGGACGCGGTCTGCGCCGCCATCAAGCGCAGCCGGGTAGGCCTGCAGGCCAAGAGGAAGCCCTGCTCCTTCATCTTCGTGGGCAGCACCGGCATCGGCAAGACGGAGCTCGTAAAGCAGCTGGCCCTGGACCTGTTCTCCGCTCCGGAGAGCCTGATACGGCTGGATATGTCGGAGTTCATGGAGAAGTTCTCCGTCTCCCGCATCATCGGCTCGCCTCCCGGCT
This sequence comes from uncultured Oscillospiraceae bacterium, assembly GCA_947631675.1. The sequence continues at coordinate 178 of CANRMG010000188.1, read as the reverse complement.
ATGTGGGCTATGACGAGGCCGGGCAGCTCACCGAGAAGATACGCCGGCGGCCCTATTCCGTGGTCCTCTTCGACGAGATCGAAAAGGCCCACCCCGACGTGATGAATATCCTCCTGCAGATCCTGGATGACGGTCGCATCACCGACGCCCAGGGCCGGGTGGTGAACTTTGAAAACAC
>CANRMG010000187.1 GCA_947631675.1 uncultured Oscillospiraceae bacterium | reverse complement strand
AACGCCATCCGGCTTTTGGGGATAATGGGCTTTGACGCCGCGCTCGTGGCCAAGGCGGAGCGCCGGGCGAAGCGATACCTGGAGACCGGCGCATGGGAATAAGATTTTTTATGTAAGAGAGGGAGCTTATGAAACTGATGGTCATCGGCAGCGGCGGCCGGGAACACGCCGTCATCCGCAAGCTGAAGCAGAACCCGGACGTGGAGGTGATCTACGCCCTGCCCGGCAACGGCGGCATCGCCGCAGACGCCATATGCGTGGACATAGGCGCCAAGGACTTAGGCGGCGCGGTGCGCTTTGCGCAGGAGAACGCCATCGACTTCGCCGTTGTGACCCCCGACGACCCCCTGGTGCTGGGGATGGTGGACGCCCTGGAGGCGGCGGGCGTGCCCTGCTTCGGGCCGGATAAGAAGGCTGCCGTCATCGAGGGCAGCAAGGTCTTTTCCAAGGACCTCATGAAGAAATACGGTATCCCCACCGCGGGTTATGAGGTCTTTGACGACGCCGAAAAGGCACTGGAATACGTAAAGACCGCGCCGCTGCCCACAGTGGTGAAGGCCGACGGCCTGGCTCTCGGCAAGGGCGTGCTCATCGCCCAGACCCATGAGGAGGCGGTGGAGGCCGTTAAGTCCATCATGGAGGACAAGAAGTTCGGCGCCAGCGGCGACCAGATCGTTGTGGAGGAGTTCTTGACCGGCCCGGAGGTGTCCGTACTGGCCTTCACCGACGGCAAGACCGTAAAGCCCATGGTATCCTCCATGGACCACAAGCGGGCCCACGACAACGACCAGGGTTTGAACACCGGCGGCATGGGCACTGTGGCTCCCAATCCCTATTACACGAAGGATGTGGCCGACCGGTGCATGGAGACCATCTTCCAGCCCACCATCGCCGCCATGGCCGCCGAGGGCCGGCCCTTCAAGGGCTGCCTCTACTTCGGCCTGATGCTCACCCCCGACGGGCCCAAGGTCATCGAGTACAACTGCCGCTTCGGCGACCCGGAGACCCAGGTGGTCCTGCCGCTGATGGAGAGTGACCTGCTCACGGCGATGATGGCCTGCCGGAACGGCACCCTAGCGGAGACGGACGTGCGCTTTTCCGATAAGCACGCCTGCTGCGTCATCATGGCCAGCTCCGGTTATCCCGAGAGCTATGAGAAGGGCTATGAGATCACCTATGACGCCGGGATAAAGGCCCAGGTGTATGTGGCCGGCGCGAAGCTGAAGGGCGTCAGCCTTCTCACCAACGGCGGCCGTGTCCTGGGCGTCACCGCCGTGGCGGAGAGCCTGCCCAGGGCCATCGACGCGGCCTATGCGGACGTGGAGAAGGTGCACTTTGGCAACGCCTTCTACCGCCATGACATTGGCCAGCGGGCCCTGAAAGCGCTGGAGGGCTGAGAGGTATATGGTCTATCGGATATACGCAGAGAAAAAACCGGGGGTATCCCCGGAGAGCGCCGGGCTGCTTGCCGACCTGCGGGACTTCCTGGGCGTGAAGGCCCTGGAGGAAGTGCGCATCCTGAACCGGTACGATGTGGACCACATCGACCGGGCGGTATTTGACGATGCCCGGTCTGTTGTCTTTTCCGAGCCCCAGGTGGACACGGTCTACGACGAGACGTTCCCCATGCCGGGGGGGCAGTGGACCGTGCTGGCGGTGGAGGCCCTGCCGGGCCAGTTCGACCAGCGGGCAGACTCCGCCGCCCAGTGCATCCAGCTCATGGCCGGCGTGGAGCGGCCGCTGGTGTCCTACGCAAAGGTGTATCTGCTGCGGGGCGAACTCACAGCGGAGGACATGGAGAAGATCAGCGGCTATGTCATCAACCCTGTGGAGAGCCGCCGGGCTTCCATGGACAAGCCTGAGACCCTGGCGCGGACCTATGCCGTGCCAGACCACGTACAGACGGTGGATGGCTTCACCGCCATGGACGAGGCGCAGCTCGCGGCCCTGCTGGACAAGCTGGGCCTGGCCATGGATCTGGACGACCTTAAATTCCTCCAGAACTACTTCAAAACGGAGGAACATCGGGACCCCACACTCACCGAGGTGCGGGTGGTGGACACCTACTGGTCCGACCACTGCCGCCACACCACCTTCTCCACCCATATCGACAGCGTGGACATCGCAGACCCCGACGTGAAGGCGGCCTATGAGCGCTATCTGGACGCCAGAGTGGAGGTCTATGGGCCTGAGAAGGCCGCCGTGCGGCCCCAGACCCTGATGGACATCGCCACCCTGGGTACCAAGGTGCTGAAAAAGTGGGGGGAGCTTCCCGAGCTGGACGAGAGCGAGGAGATCAACGCCTGCTCCATCCATGTGCCCGCCCAGGTGAATGGCAAAGAACAGGATTGGCTGCTCATGTTCAAGAACGAGACCCACAACCACCCCACGGAGATCGAGCCCTTTGGCGGCGCGGCCACCTGCATCGGCGGCTGCATCCGTGACCCCCTGTCCGGCCGTGCCTACGTGCACCAGGCCATGCGCGTCACCGGCGGCGGCGACCCCCGGGCGGCGGTGGATGAGACTCTGCCCGGCAAGTTGCCCCAGCGGAAGCTGGCCCAGACCGCCGCGGCGGGCTATTCCTCCTACGGCAACCAGATCGGCCTGGCCACCGGCCATGTGGCCGA
>CANRMG010000186.1 GCA_947631675.1 uncultured Oscillospiraceae bacterium | reverse complement strand
TGATCGAGACCGGTTCCACCCGGGAGAACATCACCGTTGAAATTTGCTCCAAGTGCCACCCGTTCTTCACCGGCAAGCAGAAGCTGGTGGACACCAGCGGCCGCGTGGATAAGTTCAACCGCAAGTACGGCCTGGCGAAATAAACCGACAAATGAAAAGGCCCCCGCTCCAACTGAGCGGGGGCCTTCCAGTGAAAGCGGTTTCCAAAGTCTTACAGATTGGTATACATTCCCAGTCACTGCGTATCCGACCCCCAAATAAAGAGCAAAGAGCAGGAGGCACTATCGCTTGACAGCAGACTACAGGCATATGTACTACATCCTCTGCAACGCCGCGTCCAAGGCGCTGGACGCCATGCCGGAGGGCGGCGGCGACGGCACCGCTGCCGCGGAGATACTGCGCAAGGCATTGGAAGAGGCGGAGGAGCTGTACATCGAGACCACAGAGGACTGAGAAAAGCGGCGCACCCAACGGTGCGCCGCTTTTTTGTATGCCTTATGAAAGCAGCATCCTGTCATTATCAAGTGCTTTTCCCACGTTCTGCTTGAACATGCGCAGAAGGTCCTCCACGGTCAGACCCTTGCGCTCGTCGCCCTTCAGGTCCAGGATGATCCGCCCGGCGTCCATCATCAGCGTCCGGTTGCCCAGCTGCAGGGCCGAGGACATGTTGTGGGTGATCATCATGCAGGTGAGCTTCCCCTCCCGGACGATGCTCTCGGTGAGGGCCAGGACCTTTTCGGCCGTGCCCGGGTCCAGGGCGGCGGTGTGTTCGTCCAGCAGGAGCAGCTTCGGCGGCACCATGGTGGCCATGAGCAGCGTCAGCGCCTGGCGCTGGCCGCCGGAGAGGAGCCCCACGGGCTGGCGCATCCGGTCCTCCAGACCCATGTCCAGCAGGGCCAGCCTGTCCCGGAAGGCCTTGGTCTCCGTTTTGGACACATGGCTGAGCCACCCGCCGCCCCCGGCGGCCAGGGCCAGATTCTCCTCGATGGTCATGCCCGGGGCGCTGCCCCGCATAGGGTCCTGGAAGAGCCGGCCGATGTCCCTGGCCCGCTTGAACTCGGGCATGTAGGTGATATTCTTCCCATTCAGGGTGATGGAGCCGGTGTCGGGGTAGAAGCTGCCGGCGATGGCGTTGAAGAGGGTGGACTTGCCTGCGCCGTTGGCGCCGATGATGGTGACGAAGTCGCCGGGGTCCAGGTGGAGGCTGAGGCCGGAGATGGCCGTCTTTTCATTGACGGTGCCGGGATTGAAGGTCTTGGAGATGTTGGAAAGCGTCAGCATGTCACTCCCCCTCCTTCCCGGCGGTGAGCCGCTTTTTCAGCATGGGCAGCTGGGTCCTGAGATAGGGCCCCGCGATGGCAAGCACCACGATGACGGAGCTTACCAGCTTCAGCATGAACGCCGGCATATTGAGCCGCAGGGCGATGGTGTACACCAGGCGGAAAATGATCGAGCCCAGGACCATGCCCACCGCCCGTTTGGCGATGGAGCCCCGGCCCAGGAAGGTCTGACCGATGAGGAGGCTGGCCAGGGCGATGGTGACCATGCCGGAGCCGATGTCGATGTTCACGGACTTCTGGCTCTGGGCCAGAAGACACCCGGAAAGGCCGGTGAAGGCGTTGGACACGCACAGGCCCACGGTGGTGGTGAATACGGGGTTTATGGAGGAGGAGCGGACCATGTCGGGGTTGTTGCCGGTGGCCCGGATGGCCAGACCCAGCCGGGTGCGCAGGAACAGCGCCAAAAACACGATCACCAGGATCACCGCGGCGAGGCCCACCACCAGCTCGTACTGTCCCGCCAGGAAGGTGCCGGAGAGAAGGTCCTTCATCCGGGTGAATATCGTCTCCGTCTTGTTCATGTTGAGAAGAGACGACTTGCCCATGACGGCGATGTTGATGGAGTAGAGGCCGGTGTTGACGATGATGCCGGCCAGCAGGCTGTCGATGCCCATGCGGGTCTGGAGCACCGCTGTGATGAAGCCGGACAGCACCCCCGCGCCCATGGCGGCGGGAATGGAGAGGTAGGGGTGGCCCGCTATGGCCACCACGGCCCCCACGGCGGCGCCCAGGGTGAAGCAGCCGTCGGTGCTCAGGTCGCACACGTTGAGCATGGAGTAGCTCAAAAACAGGGCCAGCACGGTCAGCGAACAGATGACGCCCAGCTCCAGGGCGGTCTGTACCAGCGACCAGATCGCGGATAATGACATGGATGACATCCTCCAGGGATCGATTACGATATACGATATAAAAGGCCCCCTTGTGCAAAGGGGGCTGTCAGCGAAGCTGACTGGGGGATTGTAAGCCCGGTTTATGTCCAGGCTTACAACCCCTCCGAGCGCCCTGCGGCGCCCACCTCCCCTTGCACAGGGGAGGCAATTTTGTTTTTACTCAAACTCTTCCGCGGTCTCGATCGGCTTCACCGCGGTGCACAGGGGGGCGAACAGCTCCTCCAGCTCCTCAAAGGTCTTGCCGGTGATCTGCTCGCAGACGTCGGTGTTGATGGTGGCGGTGCCGTTATCGAAGGTCATGACGGGCAGCTCCGCGGGGTCAGCGCCGTCCAGCAGGACCTGGGCCACCATGTTGGCGGTCTCCACGCCCAGGTTGGCGTAATCCACGCCGTAGCCCAG
>CANRMG010000185.1 GCA_947631675.1 uncultured Oscillospiraceae bacterium | reverse complement strand
TACCTTGGAGGCGGTGGCCGGACCGGTCTCGGCGTGGAAGGCGAAGGGGTCGGCCTTCAGTACCTGCCGGCCGTCGGGACCCACCACGGCGTATTTGTACACCTGGCCCTTCTCCACGCCGGACAGCTCCGCCGTCCAGAAGCCCTCCCAGTCCTTTTCCATGGGCGCGGCGGAGGCGTCCCAGTAGTTGAAGTCGCCTACGACGGATACGGCCTGGGCATTGGGCGCCCATACGCGAAAGACATAGTTTTTTCCCGCCTTGTGGCAGCCCAGGTAGTCCTGGGCACGGTATGTACAGTCGTTCAGTACGCTCATAGAGCTTCCCCCTGATGGTCGTTTTGTTATATATGCCTAGCCATATCATAAACCATCCGGGGGATTTTTTCAATAATTGACAATACGCTTTTGATATAATAAAATGAAAATACTTGCCGCGGCGGCTCTACAGGGGAAATATGTCTGCGGCAGACACCTCGAAGGCCAGGCGCTGAAAGCTCTCCCCGTCGATTACCTTGGTGTATTCCCGGCTCTGGAGCCGGCCTCGGACGGCCAGCTGGGTGCCCACGGTAGCCTCGGCTGTCTGGCGGGCCTGCTGGCCCCAGGCGATGACGGGTATATAGTCGCTGCGCCGGTAGCGCCGGGCCACCGCCAGGATCACGTCGCATATCTCCCGGCCCATGGGCGTGACCCGGAGGGTAGGGGGCTTGCACACCGTGCCGGTGAGGCAGATGCGGTTCTCATCGGCGCCTCCGGGCTCCAGCTCCCGGGCCAGGACCGTGAGCACCAACCGGCTGCCCACGCCGCTTTTGTTGTTGTAGGAGCGCAGCTCCCCCATGATACGCACCGGCCCGGCCTGGGTGAGGTCATAGTCCGGCACCATGGCCTCCGGCAGTACGATGTTCACCGTGTCGGCCGTGCCGCTGAGCCGGCAGGTACGGAGGGGGAAGATATAGAACCGGATGCCCCGGCTCTCGTGGGAATAGCGGGGGAGGGCGGCCGCCGTGCCGCACAGCTCCGCCCGGTTGGTGGCGAATACCTCGTCCATGGACGGCACCTCACAAGCGTTGATACACCAGTTTATGAGCCGGCCGGCGGGGATATGAAAGCAAAATACGCGGGGCATGGACCCCGCTTGAGGAGGATAACGATGGAACTGAGAGAGATACTGTGCCGCTGTGACCACACGCTTTTGAAGCCCGAGTGCACCATGCAGCAGATCCGCGACCTGTGCGACGAGGGCATCCGCTACGGCTGCGCCAGCGTCTGCATCCCGCCCAGCCATGTGGCCGGGGCCAAGCGCTACGTGGGCGGCCGCCTGCCCATCTGCACCGTCATCGGCTTCCCCAACGGCTACATGACAAGCGCCATCAAGGCCGCTGAGGCCCGGGACGCCATCGCCAACGGCGCGGCGGAGATCGACATGGTGGTGAATCTGGGCATGGTGAAGGACGGCTGCTGGGACGACGTGATGCGGGACATTCTGGCCGTCCGGGACGCCACCGCGGGCCACATCCTGAAGGTCATCATCGAGACCTGCCTGCTGACCCGGGAGGAGAAGATCAAGCTCTGCGAGATCGTCTCCGCCTCCGGCGCGGACTACATCAAGACATCCACCGGCTTCTCCACCGGCGGGGCCACCCGGGAGGACGTGCAGCTTCTGCGGGAGCACTGCGGCCCCCACGTGAAGGTGAAGGCCGCCGGCGGCATCGCCACCTTGAAGGACGCGGAGGATATGATAAATCTGGGCGCCGACCGTCTGGGCACCAGCCGGATCGTGAAGCTGGCCATCCAGATGGAGAAGGAGGGCCCGGCCTCCGCGGAGCCCGCCCCCGCCCCGGAGCAGGAAGCCCCGGCGGAAGAGGAGAAGCCGGCCGAGCCCACGGAGTACTGAGGCGAGAAATATTTCCTTGACAAACGGGGGATAAACTGTTATATTATTCAAGCACAAAGCAGGACGCAGTGGTATCCGTCCTCGCCCGGCCGCCTTCGGAGCGCGCCGCGGCCGCAGACCGTTTTCCCTCCGGGAGATATGTGTTATGCGCGGATACGTCCTGTATCCGCGCTTTTGTTATGCATTTTGAGGGAGGTGCTCTGGCAATAGCGAACATGACTCATCCTCTCAACGAGGATATCCACGAACCGCAGGTACGCCTGATCGGTGACGATGGCGAGCAGCTGGGGATCATGTCTTCTGAGGAGGCCTTTGCGATCGCCCAGGAGCGCGAGCTTGACCTGGTGATGATCTCGCCGGCGGCGAAGCCCCCGGTGTGCAAGATCATGGACTACGGCAAGTACCGCTTCGAGCAGGCAAAGCGCGAGAAAGAGGCGAAGAAGAACCAGCACGTCATCGAGGTGAAGGAGATCCGTATGTCGCCCTCCATCGGCGACAACGACTTCCTTGTGAAGCTTCGCAACGGCCAGAAGTTCCTGGCCGAGGGAGACCGCCTGAAGGTAACGGTGCGGTTCCGCGGCCGCGAGATGGCGCACACCGATCTGGGCAAGCAGCTTTTGGAGCGGTTTGCCGCGGAGTGCGCGGACATTGCAAAAGTAGACAAGGGCGCGAAGCTGGAGGGCCGTCTCATGACGGAGTTCCTCTCGCCGAAGGCCCAGACCCCGCAAAAGAAACAGCCCAAGCAAGAAAAAGCAAAGGAGACGAACTGATATGCCGAAACTGAAGACCCACAGCGCTTCCAAAA
>CANRMG010000184.1 GCA_947631675.1 uncultured Oscillospiraceae bacterium | reverse complement strand
AGGGCAAGAACATCATCATCCTGGACGACATGGTGGACACCGCCGGGTCCCTGGTGGGCGCGGCCAAGGCCATCAAGCACATCGGCGGCGCCAACAAGATCTACGCCTGCGCCAGCCACGGGGTCCTGTCCGGTCCCGCTCTGGAGCGCATCGAAAACAGCGATCTGGAGGAGCTTTTGCTCTTCGATACCATCCCCTACCCCAAGGACCAGGCCAAAGTGGACAAGATCAAGTACCTCTCCGCGGCGCCGGTGTTCGCCGCGTCCATCCACCGCATCTATGAGGACGAGTCCCTGGCGTCCCTGTTCGACTGATGTTCGGCAGGGGCGGCGGCGCGGTCCAGTGGCTGGCGGTGTTCCTGGGCAATCCCGGCCCCCGGTATAACGGCACCCGCCACAACGCGGGCTTTCTCGCCGCGGACGCCCTGGCGAAGGAGACGGGCGCGGCCTTCACCCGCCTGCGCTTCCGGGCCCTGACGGGCCGGCTGGAGCTTTCGGACGGCACGGGCGTGCTGGTGATGAAGCCCCAGACCTATATGAACGAGTCCGGCCAGGCCGTGGGCCAGGCGGCGCGGTTTTACAAGATCCCCCCCGAGCGGGTGCTGGTGGTGTCCGACGACATCAACCTGCCCTGCGGGAAGCTGCGGGTGCGGCCCAAGGGCTCCGCGGGGGGCCATAACGGATTGAAAAGCATCATCGCCCACCTGGGTTCCGAGGATTTCCCCCGGATCCGCGTGGGCGTGGGCGCGCCGCCCCAGGGCGGCGCAGAGCAGATCGACTGGGTCCTGGGCGTGCCGCGCAACGCGGACTGGGACGCCTTTTCCGGGGCATGCGCCCGTGCGGCCAAGGCGGTGGAGGATTACATCCTCCTGGGCCCGGCCAGGACGATGGAGCGGTATAACCGGCAGGATTGAAATTGTTTCCCATCGCTTCCGGCGGAGCGAAAAAGATACAAGAATTGGAGGTTTGCCCGTGAAAAAGGAATGTATTGCCATGCTGCTGGCCGGCGGACAGGGTTCAAGGCTTTACGCCCTGACGGCCGACGTGGCAAAACCAAACCTTCCCTTCGGAGGGAAGTATCGCATCATCGATTTTCCCCTGTCCAACTGCGCCAACTCCGGTATAGACACGGTGGGCGTACTGACCCAGTACCGCCCCATGAAGCTCAACGCCTACCTGGGCACCGGCCAGCCCTGGGACCTCAGCGCGGACGACGGCGGCGTGTTCATCCTGCCCCCTTATATGTCCGCCGGTGAGAAGGGCAACTGGTTCTCCGGCACGGCCAACGCCATCTACCAGAACATCGATTTCATCGATGTGCGGGACCCGGAATACGTGCTGATCCTGTCCGGCGACCACATCTATAAGATGGACTACGCCGACATGCTCCGGGAGCACAAGGAAAAGGGCGCGGCCTGCACCATCGCCGTCATCCAGGTGAGCATGGACGAAGCCAAGCGCTTCGGCATCATGAACACCGGCGAGGACGGCTACATCACCGAGTTCGAGGAAAAGCCCGCTCATCCCAAGAGCGATCTTGCCTCCATGGGCATCTACATCTTCACCTGGAAGAAGCTGCGCCAGGCCCTGGTGGAGGACAACGCCGACCCCAACAGCCAGCAGGACTTCGGCAAGAACATCATCCCCCGGCTGCTGAACCAGGGGGAGAAGCTCTGGGCCTACCACTTCAAGGGCTACTGGCGTGACGTGGGCACCATCACCAGCCTGTGGGACGCCAATATGGACATGCTCAGCCAGGACCAGATCGACCTGTATGACCCCGACTGGCCCATCATGAGCCGCAGCCCCATCCGGCCGCCCCAGGTGGCGGGCCCGGAGGCAGACATCCGCCACTCCATCGTGACGGAGGGCTGCATCGTGGACGGCAGCGTTTTCAACAGCGTCCTGTCCAACCAGGTGACGGTGGAAAAGGGCGCAAAGGTGGAATACAGCGTGCTCATGCCCGGCGCCGTGGTGGAGGCCGGGGCGGAGGTGTGCTTCGCCATTTTGGGCGAGAACGTCCGGGTGTGCAAGGGGGCCCGCGTGGGCGCCGAGCCGGACGGGACGGAGAACTGGAGCGTAGCGACCTGCGGTCCGGACGTGACTGTTGGCCCCGGCGCCGTGGTGGCGCCCGGCGCCATGCTGTATAGCGGGGTGGCGACATGAGAAACGATCTGCATGGCATCATCTACACCTTGAGCTCCGAGCCCGAACTGCGGGAGCTGGTGGAGCACAGAAACAGCGCCTCGATCCCTTTCGGCGGGCGCTATCGCCTGATCGACTTTGCCCTGTCCATGATGGTCAACGCGGGCATCCGGGATGTGGGCGTCATCATGGAGCGGGACTACCAGAGCCTTCTGGACCATATGTCCAACGGCGCGGACTGGGGCCTGGCCCGCCGCAGCGGCGGCCTTCGCATGCTGCCCCCCTTCGGCCTTAAAGAGTCCAATTCCGGCTACTTCTCCGGCTGCATGGAGGCCCTGCGCTCTGTGCGTTCCTACATCCGGGACATCCCCCAGGAGGACGTCGTTCTCTGCGCCGCCGACTGGGCCGGCAACATCGACCTGGGCGCGGCGGTGGACCTGCACCGCCAGACCGGCGCGGAGATGACTGCCATCTGCTCCGAGGGCTACGGGCCCTTCCCCCATCATAGATTGATCAAGGACCCGGACGGCTTTGCCCGGCGGCTGCTGTTCTCCGAGGGCGGCCCCGGCGAGGGCCT
>CANRMG010000183.1 GCA_947631675.1 uncultured Oscillospiraceae bacterium | reverse complement strand
CCGTCCCCGGTGGGATGGACGAAGGCGTCGTGCTTCTCGGCGGTGACGCCGGTCATGGGCTGGAACCAGTGGGTGAAGTGGGTGGCGCCCTTCTCCACGGCCCAGTTCTTCATGGCCGTGGCCACCACGGTGGCGATCTCCGGGGTCAGGCGCTTGTCGTGGTGGATGGATCGAATGACCTCCTTGTAGGTCGCATGGGGCAGGCGGGCCTGCATGACCGCCTCGGAAAACACCATGGAGCCAAACAGTTCAGTGGTATTGCTCATTTTCTTCCTCTCCTTATCTCAAAAAAGGTTTTACAATAAAAGAAACGGCACAGGCACACGGATAGCTCCGCGACGCCTTTGCCGTTTCACACCTAAATTTTACTCTTTTCCCGGCCCCGCTGTCAAGGGCCCGCATATCGTCGATTCCCACAAAATAGGCCTTCCGGCGCGGGCGTCCTATCGGCATATGCCCCATTCTTCCCGGATAAATTGACAAACGGGGGGCGAATGGGTAAAATCTTCATAAAACCACGTGCGCCCACGCCTTACCGCCATCCATCCTATGAAAGGAGGGCCCCAACGGTGCAGTCCCGCCCCTACGCCTCGCTTCTTCTCATCACCGCCTCTCAGGGCACGGCCGCCCATTTCGCCGCCTTCCTGCCCGCGGACCGGTTCGCCCCGGAGCTGAACGTCTGCTCGCCCCTGGAGGCCGGGTATGTGCTGGGGGAGACGGTGTACGACGTGGTGGTCATAGACGGCTCTGTCCCCGCCGACGCCGGCGCGGAGATCGCCCGGGCCGCGGCAGAAAACGGCGTGTCCGGGGTATTGCTGCTGGCAGAGGAGGACAGATTTGAGGCGGTGTCCGCCCGGGCCGCGGAGCACGGCTTTCTCGTCCTCAAAAGCCCCGTGGACCCCTCCCTTTTGAAGCAGAGCCTGGGCATGATGGCCACGGTGAGCCAGCGGCTGCATGAGTTGGCCTCCCGGGCGGAGAGCCTGCAGGCCAAGATGGACGAGATGCGTCTGGTGAACCGGGCGAAGCTGCTGCTGATCCAGCGGTTTAAGATGACCGAGAAACAGGCCCATCGCTTCATCGAGAAAAACGCCATGGACCGGTGCGTCACCCGGCGGGCCGTGGCGGAGAAGATCATCCGTACTTACGATACTTGACATAGAGGTGCATCCATGAAACACGAAGCCGTCCTGATCGTGGACTTCGGCGGCCAGTACAACCAGCTCATCGCCCGGCGCGTCCGGGAGCACCAGGTGTACTGCGAGCTGAAGCCCTATACCATCTCCCTGGAGGAGATACGCGCCTTCGACCCCATCGGCATCATCTTCACCGGCGGGCCCAACAGCGTCTACGACGAAAAGGCTCCCCACATCGACCCCGGCGTGTTCTCCCTGGGGGTGCCCATCCTGGGCATATGCTACGGCTGCCAGCTTATGGCCCAGGCCCTGGGCGGCGCCGTCACCCCCGCCCAGGACGATTCCGCCCGGGAGTACGGCAAGACCCATACATACTTCGACCCCTCCTGCCGGCTGTTCAAGGGCCTGCCGGCGGAGAGCGTCACCTGGATGAGCCATGGCGACTACATGGCCAAGGTGCCCGAGAGTTTCTCTCTCGCCGCCCACAGCGACAGCTGCCCCAACGTGGCCATCGCCGACGAGGCCCGGGGCTTTTACGGCGTGCAGTTCCACCCCGAGGTGAACCACACCGAATACGGCCGGGATATGCTTCGCAACTTCCTCTACGAGGTCTGCGGGGCCCGGGGCGACTGGACCATGGAGGACTACAAGAACACCGCCATCGCCTCCCTGCGGGAGAAGATCGGCGGCGGCAAGGTGCTGCTGGCCCTGTCCGGCGGCGTGGACTCCTCCGTGGCGGCGGCCCTGCTGGCCGAGGCGGTGGGCAGCCAGCTCACCTGCGTGTTCGTGGACCACGGCCTGATGCGCAAGGACGAGGGCGACGAGGTGGAGGCGGCCTTCGCCCCCTGGCCCATCAACTTCGTGCGGGTCAACGCCGAGGCCCGGTTTTTGGAAAAGCTCGCCGGCGTCACCGAGCCGGAGCGGAAGCGGAAGATCATCGGCGAAGAGTTCATCCGGGTCTTTGAGGCGGAGGCAAAAAAGCTGGGCCAGGTGGACTATCTCGCCCAGGGCACCATCTACCCCGACGTGGTGGAGTCCGGCACCGGCGACGCCGCCGTCATCAAGAGCCACCACAACGTGGGCGGCCTGCCCGACTACGTGGACTTCAAGGAGATCGTGGAGCCGCTGCGGCTGCTGTTCAAGGACGAAGTGCGGCAGCTGGGCCGGGAGCTGGGCCTGCCCGAGTACCTGGTGTCCCGCCAGCCCTTCCCGGGGCCGGGCCTGGCCATCCGGGTGCTGGGCGAGGTGACCAAGCAGAAGCTGGACACCCTGCGGGAGGCGGACTTCATCTTCCGGGATGAGATCGCAAAGGCCCATCTGGAGGGCACCATGGACCAGTACTTTGCGGTGCTGACCAATATGCGCTCCGTGGGCGTCATGGGCGACGGCCGGTCCTACGACTACGCGGTGGCCCTGCGCAGCGTCACCACCTCGGACTTCATGACCGCCGACTGGACCCGCATCCCCTACGAGGTGCTGGACGCGGTCTCCGCCCGGATCGTCAACTCCGTCCCCGGCATAAACCGCATCGTCTACGACATCACCTCCAAACCCCCCTCTACCATCGAGTGGGAATAAGTTGAGAAGTCGTAAAAACCCAGTATTTATGCGGGTTTGCAGA
>CANRMG010000182.1 GCA_947631675.1 uncultured Oscillospiraceae bacterium | reverse complement strand
CCTCCCGCACGTCAAGCGGATGCGCTACCAGCTGCGCCAATCGTCCGTTTCAGCGTTGCTTATTCTATCGCATATTCCGGCCCTTGTCAAGGACAAATTCAAAAGCCCGCGCCGTTCCCACGGCGCGGGCTTTTATCATTGTCTCGCTTAACCTGTAACGTGTATCGGGCAGGTGCCGGAGCCCCGGGGATCGTCGGTCACCTTCACGGTGATCGTGGCGTCGCCCGCGCCCACCAGGGTGATAAGGCCCGTGTCGTCCACCGTGGCGACCTCCTCGTCAGAGCTGGTCCATTCAGGAATGGAGAGGACCTCCTGGGGGAACCAGGTCACCTTCATCTGATAGGTCTGGCCCACACTGCCCCAGAAGCCGCTGCCGTTATACTCGTAACCGGGCCGGCCGTCCCAGGCGATGCTCACATTGGTCACCTGCGGCGCGGGAGAGGGCTGCGGGGAGGGCGTAGGCGTGGGCGGCGCGGGCGGGGTGATCTCCGCCTCGGCCTCGATCTGATTCTGGATCTCCTGCTGGGCGCCCACGTCCTTATTTATATTCACCGACACGACGACGATGGTGAGGATGATGACCGCCAGAAGCAGCACAGCACCCAGGAGCATCTGCATATTGACCGCCTCCGCGGCGCTCTTCGCGGCAGGCGTGCTGGGCACGGCGCTGTCCGTCTCGGGCACGGCGGTGCGGACCGTTTTCGTTTTCTTTGTGCCGCAATAGGGGCAGCGGCTGCGAAAAGCCGGATACTGCCTGTGGCAGCGGCGGCAGGTGGTATTGGGAACGATATTCATTCGATCACACCTTTCTTGTAACGTAATTATAACAAAAGTTACAGAAAGATACAAGACCTTTTTGCCGCCAACTTCCACTTTTTTATAAAATTTTTCTAAAAATTATTCAATTTTAAGTCAAATGGTGAGCGCGCCGGTCTCATCCTCCAGGAGGATGAGTATTTTTTCCTCCGCGCCGGTCTGGGCGTTGACGTACATGAGATACTTGTCCCCGTCCTCGGACTGGCAGAGAAACTCATGGCAGTACCGCTCCTGGCCCCCCTCCGTGGGGATGATGGCCATGGCGTGCGCCTGCACGGCCAGGGCCTGGGAGAGGCTCTCCTGTGCCTCCTGTTCGGACACGTCGGTCTCGGGGATGGAGCGCTTGGTATGGGCGGTGATATACCCCTGGGCGTCATAGCTCATGAGGGCTCCGGTATCCAGGGCCACGCCCACCTTGATGAGGTCCGGGTAGCAGCGCACGCCATTTTCCGCGTACTCGTAGTTGACCAGCAGCACCCCGTCCGAAACGGTGTGATAGCTCTCCTCCAGGCTTTTGAGGCCCCAGCCCTTTATATAATCCCCGGCCAGTGCCAGACCCTGGTCAACGGTATAGATCGGCACCCCCACGCTCCGGGCGCCTACCACGGACCATATCTCTCCCCCCTGCTTCGTCACGTACACGCTGTACTCCCCGCCCAGCATATGGCAGGCGAAGATCCAGCAGGGCACGTCCCCGCCGCACTCCCCGGCGGAGCGCAGCTCCGACGCGGCGACGTCCAGGAATTTGGCAGCCTTTTTCAGAGCCTCTTCCTCCTCGACCTCCTTCTTTCCCTCCAAGTACAGGGCCTGCCGCCGGGCCATGGTCTCGGAGAAGGGGCCGTCGTAGATCAGGGTGGGCAGCTCGGGGAATTCCTGCTCGATGGTCTGGAAGGTCTCGCCCGCCAGGGGCGGCTGGTCCTCCCCGCCCAGCTCGTTGGACGCCCGGGCATATACCTGGTCCAGGGCCATCTCACCCTGGGCGAGGCGGCTCTGCATATCCTGCAGGTTCAGCTTCATGACGGAGGCCGTGTCCGCCAGGCTCTTGAGGTTGGCCATCTCCTCCCCGGACCAGCCCCCGTCGCCCACGGTCCGGGCCAGGGCGCTGGCATAGTCCCCCGCCTTGGCCACGAAGCTGGCGGTCTGCTCCAGCTCCTGGGAGGCGTAGGGCAGAGCCTCCAACGCCGTCTGGGCCGTCATGGCCCGGCCGAATATCTGGGTGCACAGAGCGCCGGCCAGGGCCGGATCGGTGGTATACACGCTCTTTTCCAGGGCGTTGGACATCTCGCTGACGCTGGTCACCAGCTCGTCGAAGGCCCGCTCCGTGCTAGCCCGGGCGTACCGGTCCAGGGCGTTGGCCTTACGCGTGCCCCGTATGGCAAATATCCCCGCCACGACGAGAGCGGCGGATAAAAACGTGATGATACGGATAGTCGGTCGTTTTTTCATAAAAATACACCTCTTCGGGTATTTTGTCCCGAAAGAGGTGTATGGGTCCCTATCAATTTATGCCAGCGCGGAGAGCTTGTCGATGCCATCCCGCATACGCCGCAATGTCTCGTCTTTTCCAAGGATGCGGCATATCTCCACCGCGCCGCCCGGCGTCACGGCGGTGCCGGTGACGGCGATGCGCACAGGCCACATGAGCTTGGCGTTTTTGACCTCCAGCTTCTCAGCCAGAGCGATCATGGCGTCATGGATGTGCTCGTCGTCCCACACGTCCAGCGCCTCCAGCACCGGCAGGGCGGCCTTCAGCATCTCCAAAGCGCTCTGCTCGTTGCTCTTGGACTTCTTGTGGACATAGAGCTCGGTTCCATATTCCGGCAGGGCGTCGAAAAAGCCCAGCTTTCCGGGGATGTTCGTCAGCACCTCGGTGCGCTGCTGCAGGAGCGCGGCGATGGCCGCCGGATCGATGGCGGGGTTTTTCACCGCCTGGCGGATATAGGGCTCCGCCACCTTGG
>CANRMG010000181.1 GCA_947631675.1 uncultured Oscillospiraceae bacterium | reverse complement strand
ATCTGAAGCGCCTGGAGGCCATCAAGGAGCGAATGAACCACCTCCTGGCCGACCACACCGGCCGGACCTATGAGGAAGTGGTGGCCGCCTGCGAGCGGGACAACTTCATGTCCGCCGAGGAGGCCCAGCAGTTCGGGCTCATCGACAAGATCATCACGAAGAGGTAAAGTAGAGGTAACGCCATGGCGAGAGAGGGCGAGAGAAGAATACTCCGCTGCAGCTTCTGCGGCAAGGCCCAGGACTCGGTGCGGCGGCTCATCGCGGGCAACGATGCCTATATATGCGACGAGTGCGTGCATCTGTGCCTGAACATCCTGGCCGACGAGCTGGAGGAGGACTACCCCGATTTCACCCTGGAGGGGGAGGGCGCCGAAAAGCTCATGGAGCCGGAGGACGTGCCTGTGCCCAGGGAGATCAAGAAGGCGCTGGACCAGTACATCATCGGCCAGGACCGGGCCAAGGTGGCCTTGTCCGTGGCGGTGTACAACCACTATAAGCGCATCCTCCACCGGGACCAGACCGACGCGGAGCTGCAAAAGTCCAATATCCTTCTGGTGGGCCCTACCGGCTCCGGCAAGACCCTCTTTGCCCAGACCCTGGCCAGGATGCTGAATGTGCCCTTCGCCATCGCCGATGCCACTACCCTCACCGAGGCGGGCTACGTGGGCGAGGACGTGGAGAATATACTCCTGCGGCTGCTGCAGGCGGCGGACTTCGACGTGGAGCGGGCCCAGCAGGGCATCATCTACATCGACGAGATCGACAAGATCTCCCGCAAGAGCGAGAACACCTCCATCACCCGGGACGTGTCCGGCGAGGGTGTGCAGCAGGCCCTTTTGAAGATACTGGAGGGCACCGTCGCCGCCGTGCCGCCTCAGGGAGGGCGCAAGCACCCTCACCAGGAATTCATTCATATCGACACCAGCAACATCCTGTTCATCTGCGGCGGCGCCTTTGACGGTCTGGAGAAGATCATCGAGAACCGCCTGGACCGGAAGAGCTTGGGCTTCGGCGCGGAGGTCTCCTCCCGGAAGGAGAAGGATGTGGGCGAGGTGCTGAGCCACGTCCAGTCCCACGACCTTCTGAAGTTCGGCATCATCCCCGAGCTCATCGGCCGGCTTCCCGTGGTCACCACCCTGGACAGCCTGAAGCGGGAGGACCTGGTGCGCATCCTCACGGAGCCGAAAAACGCCCTTGTGAAGCAGTACCAGACCCTTTTGGGCTACGACGACGTGACGCTGGAGTTCGATCCCAAGGCCCTGGAGGCCGTGGCCGACAAGGCCATAGACATGGACATCGGCGCCCGGGGCCTGCGGAGCATCATGGAGGGGCTCATGACGAACATCATGTTCGAGGCGCCCTCCGACGAGACCATTGACAAGGTCATCATTACCGCCGACAGCGTGAAAAACGGTTCCCGCCCGGTCATCTACCGGAAGCGGAAGCTGGAACAGGACGCATCGTGACACACCGGGCCGCACATACCGTGCGGCCCCGGTCATATATGAGGTAACTACTATGGATACTGAAACGAAGGCCGCCTCCCGCTATCAGGTATATCCCCTGATCCCCCTGCGGGGCATCAGCGTGTTCCCCGGCATGCGGCTCATATTCGACGTGGAGAGGGCGGACGCCCTGGCTGCGCTGGACGCGGCGATGGAGTCCGACCAGCTGCTGTTTCTGACGGGCCAGCGGGACCCGGCGGCGGAGAACGTCACCGAGGAGGACGGCCTGTTCAAGATGGGCACCGTCTGCCGCATCCAGCAGGTCCTGCGCGTCCCCGACGAGGAGGGGGCCAAGGTCATGGCCGAGGGCGTGGCCCGGGCCTATCTCGTCGCACTCATGGGCGCCAAGCCCTATATGGCAGCCCAGGTGGAGACTGTGGCGGCGGAGACGAATCCCCGCACCGCCGTGAAGGCGGAGGCCCTCATACGCCAGTGCTACGGCCTTCTGGAGAAGTATGCCCAGACGTCGGGCCTGGACCTGGGGGATGTGCTCAGAGACATCCTGGGCTCCTCCGACGCGGGCTATGTGGCTGACTTCGTGGCCCAGAGCATCTATATGCGCTTCGACCAGAAGCAGATGGTGCTGGAGGAGCTGCGGCCCATGCGCCGCCTCGCCCTTGTGAACCGTCTCATCCGCTGGGAGCTGGACATCCTGGACGTGGAGCAGTCCATCCATGAGGAGGCCGCCAAGCGCATGAAGCGGGTCCAGCGGGAGATGTTTCTGCGGGAGCAGCTGCGCACCATCCAGGCAGAGCTGGGCGAGGAAGAGGGCTACGTGGACGACACGGAGGAATACCGCGCCGCCGTGGCCCGGGCCCACCTGCCCAAAGAGGTGGAGACGAAGCTCTATAAGGAGATCGGCCGGCTGGCCAAGCAGCCTTTCGGCAGCGCCGAGTCCGCCGTGATCCGAAGCTACCTGGATATATGCCTGGAGATCCCCTGGAACCGGGAGACCCAGGATAATCTGGACACAGACGAGGTGCGCGCCGCCCTGGACGCGGACCACTTCGGACTGGATAAGATCAAAGAGCGGGTGGTGGAGTACCTGGCCGTGCGGAAGCTGGCTCCGGACCAGAAGGGCTCTATCCTGTGCCTGCTGGGCCCTCCGGGCACCGGCAAGACCAGCATCGCCATGTCCATTGCCCGGGCCATGAACCGGAAGCTGTGCCGCATATCTCTGGGCGGCATCCATGACGAGGCGGAGATCCGCGGCCACCGCAAGACCTACGTGGGGGCCATGCCGGGCCGCATCATGGCCGGCATCCAGCAGGCGGGCAGCAAGAACCCCGTCA
>CANRMG010000180.1 GCA_947631675.1 uncultured Oscillospiraceae bacterium | reverse complement strand
CATCGTGCCCATGGTCACCCACGTGGACCACACGGAGCACGACGTGGACGTGCTGGTGACGGAGCAGGGCTACGCCGACCTGCGGGGAAAGTCCCCCAAGGAGCGGGCTGCGCTCATCATAGAAAACTGCGCCCACCCCGCCTTCCGGCCCCAGCTCAGGCGGTACTTTGAGCGGGCCTGCGAGGCCAGCCACGGGGCCCAGACCCCCCACATCCTGGACGAGGCCTTCTCGTTCCACAAGCGCTTCCGGGACACCGGCACCATGCTGGAGCCCGGGGAATAAACAAAAGGAGAATGCATTATGTTAACTATTGCGAGCATCATGGAGATGCTGATGGTCATCTGCTTCGGCGTGTCCTGGCCCCTGAACATCGCCAAGGCCTGGAAGGCCCGGACCGCCAAGGGCACTAGCGTGCTCTTTTATTTCTTCATCCTCATCGGCTATGTCTTCGCCATCATCGGCAAGTTCATCCTCATCGCCTACTACGCCCCCCAGCACTGGTGGGTGACGGTGAAGTGGTACGTGCTGGTGTTCTACTTCATCAACGCCGCCATGGTCCTGGTGGGCATCCTCATCTACTACCGGAACAAGGCCCTGGACAAGATCGCCGAGCGCAAGGCCGCCAAAGGGAAATAAACAAAACAGGGCGGGAGCATCGCTTAAGATGCTCCCGCCCTCGTCATCCCCGATACAGGGGAAGGGGTGTTTCATTTTTTGACAAGTTCCCCGATCATGGCGCCGCCGATGATGCAGACCGCGCCCACGAGCTGAAACGCCGTCATCTTCTCTCCCAGCAGGAGCGCGGCGAATACGACGGCGGACAGCGGTTCGAGATAGCCGCAGATGGCGACGGTCTGGACCGGCAGCTTGGCAAGGGGGGAGAAGTACAGATAGCAGCCGAGGCCCGTATTGACGAGGCCGAGAACAAGTATCCATCCCCACGCCTCCCGCGGCACGTCGATGACGAACGCCTGCTTGAACCCGACAAAGACCGCGACCGTCAGAAAACTGACCGTCAGCTGTATCACCGCGTTCTCCAGCCCGGTGATCACTTTCGCCTTGCGATTGAGCGTGACCATGAAGGCATACATGACCGCCGACATCGCTCCGCAGAACAGTCCCCAGCTGTTGCCCGCTCCCGCCAGCTTTCCGTTGACGAGCACGATGCCGATCAGAACGATGGCAAAGCCCGCGACTTTGGGCTTTGTCAGCCGCTCCTGAAAGAGCACCGGCGACAATATCATGACGATGACCGGGCCGCAATAATAAAGCAGCGCCGCGAAGCTGACGCCGAGGCGCTGATACGCCTCATAGAGGAACATCCAGCTGGCGCCCATCGCCATGCCGGAGAGCGTTATAAGAAGCACGTCGCTTTTGTTTTCCCGCATGTGGAACCTGTTTTTTCTCAATAGGAACAGCAGAATCAGAAGAGCGCTGCCGATCATGGTCCTGAGAAAAACGATCTCATAGCTGTTGAGAGCGATATGGCTTGCGACGATGCCGTTCAGGCCAAAGAGCAGCAGGGCGCAAAGATATTTTATAAGCGCGTTTTTATCCATTTTTGCCGTGGTCCTTTCAGTGTATGAACACCCCGAAGGGGAGGAGGATGGCCAGGAAAGCGATGTTCACGGCGGTGAACACGAGGAAGTATTTGCCCGCCTTCGCCCCCGGGCGGGCGGCGTAGAGCTTGTAGGAGATGAGGCTGGCCATGGAGGCGATGAGGGTGCCGAGCCCGCCGATGTTCACCCCCAGCAAGAGCCCGGCGAAGTCGTCCGTGAAGCCGGACAGAAGCAGCGCCGCGGGCACATTGCTAAGGCACTGGCTGAACAGCGCGGACATGACTACCTCCCGGCCCTGGATGAGCCGGGTCACCAGGTCCCGGACTGGCTCTATGCGGCCCAGGTTGCCCACGAAGATGAAAAAGCCCACGAAGGTCAGCAGCAGGGCGTAGTCCACCCGGCCCAGGAGCTGCTTTTTCCCGATGAGCACCACGCCCGCCACGGTGATGATGAGGGCCGGCGCCCAGTTCAGGACCCGGAACACCACCAGGAGATTTAAGAGGAACAGCCCCGTGTAGACCAGCACGTCCCGCTTGGACATGGCCGCCGCGCCGGGGCCTTTCTTGAGCGCCACCGGCCCCGCGGGCAGGGCCAGTGCCGCCGCCGTCACCAGGACGAAGGACAGCGCCGTGGGCGGGAGCATGACCCGCAGGAATGCCCCGGAGCTCATGCCGGAGGCGGAGAAGAGGTAGAGGTTCTGGGGGTTGCCGATGGGCGTGGCCATGCTGCCCA
Organism: uncultured Oscillospiraceae bacterium; assembly: GCA_947631675.1. The sequence continues at coordinate 602 of CANRMG010000180.1, read as the reverse complement.
GGTTCGCCGCGATGGTCTGTAAGACCACCACGGGGATGATGAGCTCCCGCTTTTCGCACATCTCCAATGTCAGAATGGCGAAGGGGACGAAGGTGATGAGGGCCACGTCGTTGGTGATGACCATGCTTGTGAAAAAGCAAAGAAGCACCAGCGTGAGGCTGAGCCGCCGGCTGCCCTTCACATTGCCGAAGAGCTTTTCGATGAGAAGGTCAAAAAGCCCCGCGTGCTGAAAGCCCCGGACCAGGAGCATGAGGCTGAACAAGAGCCCCAGCACCCGCAGGTCGATGTAATCCAGATACCCCCTGTCCGGGGGCACGAAAAAGGCGGACACGGCCGCCAGGACGAGGGAGATGGTCAGTACCTTTTCCCGCTTTAAATATGCGATCATTTTTTACTCCTCTTGACGCCTCTCATCAGCGCCCAGGGGATTATAACACAACGGGGAAGAAGTGGCGCAGTTTTTTGGGGAAAGTATGGCGCAAAATGCTATCTCATGCTATAATGCCTGCAAGCAACAGCGACACAATATAAGAAAGGTCGGAAAGAAATGAAAAAGTTTTTCCAGGAATTCAAGGAATTTGCCACCCGCGGCAACGTGGTGG
>CANRMG010000179.1 GCA_947631675.1 uncultured Oscillospiraceae bacterium | reverse complement strand
CTCAACAAGCTGCGCGGCACCTTCACCTGCGTGTGCGTGAAGGCCCCCGGCTTCGGCGACCGGCGCAAGGAGATGCTGCAGGACATCGCCATCCTCACCGGCGGCCAGGTCATCAGCAGCGACCTAGGCATGGAGCTGAAGGACACCACCGTGGCCCAGCTGGGCCATGCCCGCCAGGTGAAGGTCTCCAAGGAGAACACCATCATCGTGGACGGCGGCGGCGACGGCAAGGCCATCGAAGACCGCATCCATCAGATCCGCAATCAGATCGAGGTCACCGAGAGCGAGTACGACAAGGAGAAGCTCAACGAGCGCCTGGCCAAGCTGGCCGGCGGCGTGGCCGTCATCAAGGTCGGCGCGGCCACCGAGACCGAGATGAAGGAGAAGAAGCTGCGCATCGAGGATGCCCTGAACGCCACCCGCGCGGCGGTGGAGGAAGGCATCGTGGCCGGCGGCGGCAGCGCCTACATCCTGGGCTCCAAGGCCGCGGCCAAGGTGGCCGAGGGCCTGGAGGGCGACGAGAAGACCGGCGCCAAGGCTGTGGCCAAGGCCCTGGAAGCCCCCATCATGCAGATCGCGGCCAACGCCGGACTGCAGGGCGCGGTCATCCTGGACAAGATCATGGCCAGTGATGTGCCCACCTACGGCTTCGACGCCGCCAAGGAGGTCTTCTGCGACATGATCGCCGAAGGCATCGTGGACCCGACCAAGGTCTGCCGCAGCGCCCTGGAGAACGCCGCCTCCGTGGCCAGCATGGTGCTGACCACCGAGAGCCTGGTCACCGACATCAAGGAGCCCCCCGCGCCCGTGGCCCCCAACCCCGACATGGGCGGGATGTACTGAGCCGGAGCACACGCTGCCAGGTCTCGCTTCGCCGCAAGCGGCAAAGCTCGAGTGGCCCGCGGCTCCTCCTCTTCCCCATGAAACCCACTTCGTTGGGCTTTCATGGGGCCCCGGAAATAAAGTGTCGCCCCCGTCGAAAGACGGGGGCGGTTTTATTGGTTTCGGAAATCAAACAAAAGCCCGGGGACCGCAATGGTCTCCGGGCTCTATATAGACCGTCAGCTTCCGCTGACGGAGAAGTAACGCAGGCCTTCCGGCAGGGTGAATACCTCAGCGGCCTCGCCGCCGGTCTCGCCCTGGGGGGCCTCCGGCATGGGAGCCGGTTCCTTGCCATCGGCGGGCATTTCAGGGGGCTGCTCCATGCCCTCCTGGGGCTCCGGCGGCTGCTCACCCTCCGGCATCTCCCGGGGCTCCCGCATGCCTTCGGGCCGTTCGCCCAAGTCCTCCGGGCGTTCGGGCCGCTCACCCTCCGTCATGCCCTCGGGGCGTTCGGGCCATTCTCCCTCGGTCATGCCCTCCGGCATGGCAGGGCCGTGGCCCATGCCGCCGCCAAAGCTGCCACGGCCGCCCATGGCCATGCCGCCCTCAGCCACGGCCAGGACGGCGCCGTCCGCCGTGAGGGAGTATTCCGTCTCCGGCTCCAGGGCGGGACTGGTCATGAGCAGGTGGGTGAAGCTGTTTTCGGGGGTGAAGGTCATGATCTCATGGCCGTCGGCGTCTGTAATGACATAGGTAGTCCCGCCGGCCTGGCGCTGGGCGAAGGAGAACACCGCGCCGCACTGGTAGGAGGGGGTCAGGGGGTCCAGCATATGGCCTGTGGCGATGACCATGCCGCCGTTCAGGTATACGCCCTGGGCCGAGTCCAGGCCGGAGTCCATGCTGTCGGCGCAGGCCTGGGCGGTGACGGTGCCGGCGTTGATGACCAGCCACCCGTTGGAGTCGATGCCGTCCCCCTCGCCGGTCTCGCCGGTGATCACAATGTCCAGGGAGCCGCCGTTGATGGTGACCACCGACACGTCGTCCTCGTTTACGTTGATGCCGTCGTTGCCGGAACGGATATGGATGTCGCCTCCGTCGATAAGAAGGTGCATCTCTGTGTCCATGCCCTCGTTGACCGCGTTGATGGTCAGCGCGCCGTCCGAGGCCGTGCCGCCGGAGACGGTCATGCTCATCTTGGAGTAGAACGCCCCGTCGTACTTGTGAAGCTTCTTGCTGTCGGTGACGGCGGTGCCCTCTTCGTTGAGGGTGTAGGACTTGTAGATCCGGGCCACATAGGAGCCGTTCACGGTGTTCTCGCTGCCGTCGGCGATGACGACCCGGGCCCCTGCGCCGGAGAGGTCGGGCTCGGAGCCCTGGTCCCCGTCGGGGTCGCACTCGTATACGTTATAGAATATCACCGCCGGGGCCACGGTGCAGGTGACGGACACGTTGTCCAGCACCAGCGTCACCACCGCCCCGGGGTCCTCGTCTGCGTCCTCGCCCAGGTCCACGGCGATCTGCCCTGGGTCCAGGGTCCCGGAGAGCACGTATGTGCCCGGCTGGGTGATGTGCACTACTGTGTGGGCCTCCGCCTCTGCGGCGTCATGCTCGTCAGCTTCGGTGCCCTCGCCGTAGGTGAAGTCATGGCCCGCCTCATAATACACGATGTCGTGGGCGGTGTATACGGCGGCGTTGGGGTCGTCGGCGGGCACGGCCTCGCCGTCCGCCGTCACGGCGCTGCCGTCCAGGACGACGCGCACGGCGCCGGGATATTCCTCCGCCGCGAGAGCCGGGGCGCTCATGGCCAGCAGCATCATGGCGCCCAGCGCGCCGGACAGAAGTCGTTTCAAGTGCATGGATACGTCCTCCCAAAGTTGATGGGCCCACTATACGGGAAAAACGTGAACAGTTCTTGCCGAAAGTGTGGCGCGAGTGTAAACAACTTATAAAAATCCCCGGCCGAGGGGCCGGGGAGGGGTATACGGTATAGGATTCAGCGCTTGCTGAACTGAGGCGCGCGGCGGGCGGCTTTGAGGCCATACTTCTTGCGCTCCTTCATGCGCGGGTCGCGGGTCAGGAAGCCGGCGGCCTTCAGGGGCGCGCGGTACTCCTCGTT
>CANRMG010000178.1 GCA_947631675.1 uncultured Oscillospiraceae bacterium | reverse complement strand
GGCAGCATCTGCCTGCAGGCCCCGGAGACGCCGGAGGACTTCTACCAGAGCGCCATCGCCTTCGGCACCTTCCAGCAGCAGCTGGCGGACTTTCCCGCCGAGACTCTGCACGAGACCATCCCCAACTTCCACAACACCCCGGACCGCTACCGCATCTTCAGAGAGGCCCTGGCGGCGGACGTGAAGGGAAGGGCCAAAGAGGTAGGACCGGAGATCGATTTCGTCCTGGCCAGGGAGGAAGAAGCAGGCGCCCTGCAGCGCATGCGGGATTCCGGGGAGCTTCCCACCCGCGTCACCCACAACGACACCAAGCTCAACAACGTCATGCTGGACGCCGTCACCCGCAAGCCCCTTTGCGTCATCGATCTGGATACGGTGATGCCGGGTCTGGCGGCCTACGACTTCGGCGACTCCATCCGCTTCGGCGCCGCCACCGCCGCCGAGGACGAGAAGGATCTGTCCAAGATGGAGATGAGCCTTTCTGAGTACGAAACCTATGCCCGGGGCTTCCTCACTGCCTGCCCCGGTCTTACCGAGCGGGAGAAGCAGACCCTGCCCCTGGGGGCGAAGATCATGACCCTGGAGTGCGGGATCCGGTTCCTCACCGACTACCTGGCGGGGGACGTGTACTTCGGCATCCACCGGCCGGAGCACAACCTGGACCGGGCCCGGACCCAGTTCAAGCTGGTGGCGGACATGGAGAAGAAGTGGGACGAGATGAACGCCATCGTGGAACGCCTGTCCCATAACGCATAAGAAATACAGGACGCGCCCGGCCCGGTGCCCGGCGCGTCTTTTTCAGGTGACGAGCTGTGAAAGTGCTGTTCAACAAGGAAAAGCTGCTGCGCCTCATTGGGGCGCTGCAGACCTTCACCGGCCTGAAGACCAGCATCTTCGACGCCGAGGGCCGGGACATCCAGATCTTCGGCGGCCACCAGGAGTTCTGCCGCCTGGTCAACGCCGACCCGGAGGGACACCGGCGGTGCGAGGACTGCGACGCCCAGGCCGTGGAGGCCTGCGCCGCCGCCGGGGGCATATACCGCTACCGGTGCCATCTGGGCCTGTGCGAGGCGGCTCTGCCCCTGGTGGAGAATGGCGTGCCCATCGCCTATCTGTCCTTTGGACAGTTTTTGGACAATTCGCCGATGGAGCGGCAGTGGGCGCGGACCGAGCGGGACGCCGCCTGGTTCCAGGGTGACAAAAAAGCACTAAGAGAGGCCTTCTGGCAGCTGCGGCAGTACTCCTTCCAGGAGATCACCGCCTACGCGGACATCCTTCAGGCCCTGACGGCCTATATCCTCCAGGAGGGCATCATCCGCTCGGCGGAGTATACGGACGGACAGCGGCTGGAGCTGTATCTGGACCAGCACTACCGGGAGAACCTGACCCTGAAAAAGATCGCCGGGGACCTGCATCTGGGCACGACAAAGCTCTGCGCCCTGGTAAAACAGCTCCCGGGCGGGGGCACCGTCACCCAGGCCATCGCCCGCCGGCGCATCCGGGAGGCGGAGACCATGCTCCGCCACGGGGACGCGCCCATCTCCGCCGTGGCCGAGGCGGTGGGCTACAGCGACTATAACTACTTCACCAAGGTGTTCCGGGCCGCCACGGGCCTCACCCCCAGCGCCTACCGGAGGACGTACAGACAGTGAAATTGTCCATCTGTCACAAATTGTGCAGATAGACAGGCTTATACGTAAGATTTTTCTATTTTTCGTTTGATTTTCCTATAATATGGACCGCGAGTCCGGTACAATGAAGTCACCGGGACTGCGGTCCGTCTTATTTTGTGAGAAAGGGCATGCGCTTCGGCCGGCCTTATCTTATAAATTTTGAAAAGGAGATCAACGAACATGAAGAAGATCATGGCAATGCTTCTCGTGCTGGTCATGGTGTTCGCTCTGGGCGCCACCGCCTTTGCCGACGGTGAAAAGACCGAGCTGAACGTCATCATCTCCCAGTACGGCAACAACACCCAGGAGTGGTGGGACGGCGTGTTCGTCCCCGGCTTCACCGAGGCCCATCCCGACATCGACCTGAAGGTCGAGATCGTCTCCTGGAACGACCTGTACACCGTGGTCGCCAACCGCATCACCAACGATGACGCGCCCGACATCCTGAACATCGACACCTTCGCCGACTATGTGGCCGACGATCTGCTGATGCCCGCCGAGGAGTACACCTCCGAGGATCTGAAGGCGAAGATCATTCCCAGCTTCTGGAACGCCAACGAGCTGGACGGCACCGTGTGGGCTCTGCCCATCCTGGCCTCCGTCCGTTCCCTGTTCTACAACAAGGACATCCTTGAGGCTGCCGGCGTCGAGCCCCCCACCACCTGGGACGAGGTGAAGACCGCCTGCGAGGCCATCAAGGCCTACGATCCCGACATCATCCCCTGGAGCCTTGACGTCTCCTCCGACGAAGGCCAGGCTGCCTTCGGCTACTACACCTGGAACAACGGCGGCGGCTTCGTTGACGCCGACGGCAACTGGGCTCTGAACAGCGAGGCCAACGTGGAAGCCCTCAACTTCATCAAGGAGATGGTGGACGCCGGCTACTGCTATCCCGATCCCATGAACGCCACCCGTTATCCCCAGCAGGACGCTTTCAACGCCGGGTCCCTGGCGATGATGATCGGCCCCTGCAACATGATCAGCGCCACCTCTGAGGTCAACTACGGCGTCGCCCCCATGCCCACCAACGGCGGCAACAGCCCCGTGGCTTTCGGCGTGTGCGACCGTCTGATGGCCTTCAAGGACGACGATGCCCCCGATCAGGACGCCCGCACCGCCGCCATCAGCGCCTTCTTCGATTACTTCTACGACCAGGAAGTGTACTCCGAGTACATGGTGTATGAGGGCTTCCTGCCTGTCACCAGCGACTCCTCCGCGTACCTGCCTGAGAATGCCGAGAAGTTCAACAAGTGCGAAGCCAACGGCGGCACGCCCGGTGAGAACGACTACTTCGCTACCTGGTGCGGCATGCTGGCCGACTGCGACTTCTATCCCGCTTCCCGCGCCGAGTGGATCGACGTGAAGCAGGGCGT
>CANRMG010000177.1 GCA_947631675.1 uncultured Oscillospiraceae bacterium | reverse complement strand
ATGCCACGGTCGATGCAGGCCTTGGCATACTTGACGGCGATGGGGGCGTTGGCGGTGAAGCTCTTGGCCATCTCGATGGCCTTGGGCAGCAGTTCCTCGGGGGCATACATGGCGTTGGCCAGGCCGATATTCACGGCCTCGGCGGCGTTGATCTGCCTGCCGGAGAAGATCAGCTCCTTGGCCTTGGCAATGCCTACCCGGCGGGGCAGACGCTGGGTGCCGGAGAAGCCCGGCGTGATACCCAGGCCCACCTCAGGCTGGCCGAACTTGGCGCCGCCCTTGCCCTCGGCGTTGGGGCCGGCGGCCAGGATGATGTCGCAGCTGAGAGCCAGCTCGCAGCCGCCGCCCAGCGCGAAGCCGTTCACCGCCGCGATGGTGGGGATCTCCAGCTTCTCGATGCGGCGCATCAGGGCACTGCCCTTCTGGCCCCACTTGCGGCCGGCGGCCACGTCCATGGGGTACTGCTCGCCGATGTCGGCGCCCGCCACGAAGGAGCGGCCTGCGCCGGTGATGATCAGCGCGCCAAGCTCGCTGTCCTGCTCCACCTCGCCGACGAGCGCGATGAGCTCATCGATGACCGTGGAGTTGAGGGCGTTGAGGGCCTCGGGACGGTTGATGGTGAGGATGCCGATGTTGTCCTGCTTTTCGTAATTGATCGTCGTGTACATAGGCTCGGAAAACCTCCTGTTTTGTTGGATTCGGTCCCTTGCGCCGGATACCTCCGGGGAAATATCCGGGCAGGCGTATGTCCGTGAACATACGCCCACCTAATAATAACACCAAACATGCAAAAACGGCAGAAATTTTATTGAAATCAGAAAAGTTCTGCTATTCTATACAACTGCAAAATTTCCTTTTTGTGAAAAAGTTCGGAAAAATCTTCCATTTACTTCCAAATTGGAAATATTTAGGTTATTTTTGACCTCGAACACCGTCCATTTTTGCTCCATATATGGAACGCCCTCCGTAGAAAACGCACCAAAAATGGCACTTGTCTGCGGCGAAAAGCTGTGATATAGTATAAAATCATCAACGCCTATTTTAATGCCGCCCAGCGGGCATCATAGCTCCCCTTCCCGCTCTCCGCGTTTGGGGAGCGGCCGGCGGCATCGGGGAAAGGTCGTTTCAGATATGGCACAGGGAAATGTACATACCATCCCCCCTGAGGACGCGCCCGTCCAGCTCCGGGAACAGGTGCGGCAGCTGCAGGAGCGCGGCCGGATGCTGGAGGCGTTCATGGAGCACTCCACCGACGCCATCCAAATATCCGACCGGAACATGGTCACCGTATTCGTCAACCACGCCTACGAGGTGCTGACCGGCATCCGCCGGGACGAGCAGGTAGGCATACCGGTGGACGATCTGGTGGACAGCGGGCTCATCTCCCCCAGCAGCGCCTGCCTCATCGTCTCCCAGACGAAGCGCCCCTGCACCATCGTGCAGACCTTCTCCCGCACGGGGCGCAGCGCCCATGTGTCCTGCAATCCCGTGTTCGACCAGGCGGGAGAGATCGAGTTTTATCTGTGCAACGACCGGGACTTGGAGGAAATAAAAAACCTCCGCTCCGAGCTGCAGGAGGTCAGGGACCTGAAGGACCGGTATCTGTCCGAGCTGGAGCGGGTGAAGGCCCAGCTGCCCGACCGGGACGGCCTCATCGCCGAGGACGAGGCCATGCTGAACGTGCTGAACACGGCCTCCCGTGTGGCCCGGGTGGACGCCACGGTGCTGGTGCTGGGGGAGACCGGCGCGGGCAAGGACGAGATCGCCCGGTTCATCCACCGCAACAGCGCCCGGGCCGACAAGCCCTTCGTGGTGGTGAACTGCAGCGCCATCCCCGAGTCCCTTTTCGAGAGCGAGGTCTTCGGCCACGAGGGCCGCGCCTTCAACGGCCCGGGCGGCAGACCCAGGGCAGGCCTTTTCGAGGCGGCCAACCACGGCACCATCTTCCTGGACGAGGTGGGCGAGCTGAGCCTGAACATGCAGGCAAAGCTCCTGCATGTGCTGCAGAACCGCTCCTTCCTGCGGGTGGGCGGCAGCCGGCCCGTCCAGCTGGACGTGCGCGTCATCGCCGCCACCAACTGCGACCTGGAGAAGCTGGTGCGGGAAAAGAAGTTCCGGGAGGACCTTTACTACCGGCTCAACGTGGTATCCATCCGCATCCCGCCCCTGCGCAGCCGGAAGAACGACATCATCCCCCTGGCCCAGTATTTCCTGGACCACTACAATAAAAAATACGGACTGGCAAAGACCCTCTCCCCCGCCGCCCGGTTCGTGCTGCTGCACCACCCCTGGGAGGGAAACGTCCGGCAGCTGCGCAACACCATCGAGCAGGCCGTCATCCTCACGGACGGAGACGTGATCCGGCCGGACTCCCTGCCGGTGAGCGCCGGGGAGAGCACCGTCCTTTACGAGACCGAGTCCGGGGACGTGAGCCTGACGGAGCTGCTGGAGCGGATGGAGCTGCAGTATCTGGACCTGTACTACGAGACGTACGGCAACATCCGGGACGCAGCCCGGCATCTGCAGATGTCCCCCACCACCTTCCTGCGCCACAAGACCCTTCTCAGCGGGAAATACGGCGGCCAGGGTCCCCGGGAGCCGGGCTGATCCCATAAAATATAAAAAGAGCTTTGGCACGCGTGCCAAAGCTCTTTCTGTTGTCCGGGTCCGTTGTCTGCCCCTTCGATCAGCTTCTGTGATCCTCCAGGATGGCGCCGGCCCGAAAGGCCTCCAGCAGGCGGCGCAGGTCCGTGATCTGCTCCTGCCGGCGGCGGCCGGCGTCCGTCTCCTCCACCAGCATCCGGTGGTCCATGTTCTGCACCACGGTGGAGGTGGAGGAGATGTCGAAGTTCTCCTTCACCGCCTTCTCCTTCCCGGCGAAGGGCTGGTGGGAGATGATGCGAAGGCAGTAGGAGTTGAACGTCAGCGTATACCCCGCGATGCCGCTGGTGGGCTGGTACGCCTTGCAGAAGCCCCCGTCGATGACGATCAGCTTTCCGCCTCCCTTGATGGGGCTCTCCCCCTTCCCCGCCTTCACGGGCACGTGGCCGTTGATGATGTGGCAGTTGG
>CANRMG010000176.1 GCA_947631675.1 uncultured Oscillospiraceae bacterium | reverse complement strand
CATCTGCAGGAATATCCACTGGGTCCACTTATAGTATGTAGGATCCGTGGTATCCACCATGCGGTCCCAGTCGAAACCGAAGCCAAGCATCTTGAGCTGGGAGGTGAAGTTGGCCACATTGCGGCGGGTCACGTCGTGGGGGTGCATGTGGTTTTTGATGGCGTAGTTCTCCGTGGGCAGGCCGAAGGCGTCGTAGCCGATGGGGAACAGCACGTTGTAGCCCTGCATCCGCCGCTTGCGGGCGACGATGTCCATGGCGGTATAGGGCCGGGGATGGCCCACGTGCAGGCCCTGGCCGGAGGGATATGGGAATTCTATGAGGCCGTACCACTTGGGCCGGTCGTCGCCGGTGACGGCGGCATAGGGCTTCTCCTTCTCCCATATGCCCTGCCACTTCTTCTCGATGCGCTCAAAATCGTATGCCATGTTCTTATGCCTCTACTATCTCCTTGATATCCACGTCCAGAGCGTCGTTCCACAGCCGCTCCAGGCTGTAAAATTCCCGGGCCTCCCGCTGGAAGATGTGCACCACCAGGCACCCGAAATCCAGCAGCAGCCATGTGCTGTTGCGGCTGCCCTCCCGGCGTACAGGGGGCATCCCCGCCTCGGATAGGCGCTTGTCCACCTCGTCATAGAGCGTACGCACATGGGTGGTGGAGTTGGCCGTGCAGATCAGAAAGTAGTCCGCCAGCACGGTGAGGTCAGTGGTCTTCAAAAGGCGGATATCCGCTGCCTGCTTGTCCGCCAGGGCCTTTGTGGCCAGCTTTGCCGCTTCAAAAGGTTCCATGGTCCAGCCTCCTCTTTATTCGTCGGCGTCAGCGTCCAGTTGGATGGGCGGCGCGCCTTTATCTTCCAGTTTTTTCAAATAAAATTCTCTCGTCCGGGCAGTGTCCGGGTGGACGGGCAGGTCCCGCTCCGCCACATAGGCCAGCGTCCGCCGGGCGCACAGCTCCACCGCCGCGTCCAGGTCCCGGAAGGCAGCCTCCCGAATGGCCTCCAGAGCCGGATAGGGCTTCCGCCCCAGCTCGATGGCGTCCGCCAGGTATACGATCTGCTCCAGCGTCGTCATCCCCGGCCGACCGGTGGTATGAAAGCGGATGGCGTCGGCGATATGGTCCGGCGCGCCGAACACATCCGCCGCCAGGGCCGCGCCCGTCTTGGCGTGCAGGAGCTCGAAATTCTCCCGCTCCCACTTATCGGCCACTATACCATATTTTTCGCACAGACGCAACTGCTCCGGGCCGGTCAGTTTCTTGGTGACATCGTGCAGGATGGCAGCCTCCGCCGCGTCGGACTCGTCCTCGCCCCAGCGGGCTGCCAGCCGCCGGGCCATGGCCTCTGTGCCCTTCACATGCTCCACCCGGGTGGGCTTGAGATATGTGTACGCCTTCTCCCGCAGCCATGTAAGGTCCGGCCGGGCGTCATAGAGTCGGTGCCGGATGATGTAGGCATATACACCGTCGGCGAGATATTCCCGCCCCTGCCGCTTCGGCAGCAGTTCCCGCACCTGGGTGGAGGACACCGTCACCGGCTGGCCGGAGAGCACGTATACCCTCGCGCCGTATTTCTCCCGCAGGTGGGCCGCTTGGGCGGAAATCTCCCCCTCCCGGCCCGCCTCCCGGGCGAATATGGCGAGGCTTGAGAGGTCCATGATGACCTCCGGCTCGTGCCACGCCTCGATGGTGAGCAGCATATCTGTGCCCATGAGGAATACCAGTTCCGCCCCGGGGTACTGGTCATGGAGCTGCCGCAGGGTATCCGACGTATAGCTGGGCCCGGCCCGGCGTAGCTCCATGTCCGAGGCCTCGCAGCCCGGTATGGCCTCCGCCGCGAGAGCCGCCATGGCCAGCCGGTGCTCCTTCGCCGGGGTGCCCGCCGCCAGTTCCTTGTGAGGCGGGTCCGCCGCGGGGATGAGAAGGGTCCTGTCCGGCCGCAGGGCCTTCACGGCGGTCTGCACCGAGCGGAGGTGGCCCAGATGGGGCGGATTGAAGCTGCCCCCGTAGATAAGCACGCGCATCGTTACGCCTTGGGCAATATTATCTTGGCCCCATCGGGACGGGCTTTATACAGCACGAACACCTTTCCGATGACCTGCACGCCCTCAGCCTCGCAGGCCTCGCATAAAGCCTCCTGGGCCTCCCGGGCGGTGTACATGCAGTTTTCCTGCACCCGGCCCTTCACCAGCTCCCGGGCCGCCAGGGCCTCCTTCGCCTGGGCAATGACCGGGTCGGTGACGCCGGCCTTGCCCACGTACAATATGGCCTCCTCCTTCTGCGCCAGAGAGCGCAGCCAGGCCCGCTGCTTTCCTGTCAGCATGGTCTTATCTCCTTCAATCTCTCCGCCAGCGCCGCCAGGGCCCGCGCCCGGTGGGAGAGGGTATTTTTCACTTCGGGCCCCAACTGGCCGAAGCTCTCGTCATAGCCCTCCGGGGCGAATATGGGATCGTAGCCGAACCCGGCAGCGCCCGCGGGGGCGTCCAGGATCCGCCCAGGGCACTCCCCCCGAACGGAGATCCTTCTCCCATCCGGGAAAAGGCACACGATGCAGCTTACGAATTTCGCCCGCCGGTCCGTGACGCCCTCCAGCTGGCTCAAAAGGTACTCATACTTCTGCTGATCCGTCCAGGCCTTGCCGCCCCCATAGCGGGCAGAATGGACGCCCGGCGCACCGTTCAGCGCCTCCACGCACAGGCCGGAGTCGTCCGCCACGGCGGCGTGGCCGGTGGCTTTCAGCACGGCGTCGGCCTTCAAAAAAGCATTCTCTTCAAACGTTTCGCCGGTCTCCTCCACGTTAAGGTCCAGGCCCAATTCCCCCTGAGACACGATCTCGTACCCCAGCGGCTCCAATATGGCCCGAAACTCCCGGACCTTTCCCTTGTTGCCGGTAGCCAGGATCAGCTTCATCGCACCATGTCCTCCGCAAACTCCCGGGCGTCGAAGACCTTCAGGTCGTCCACGCCCTCACCCACGCCCACCAGCTTCACAGGCACGCCCAGCCGCTGGGCGATGGAGAACACCACGCCGCCCTTGGCGGTGCCGTCCAGCTTGGTCAGGACGATGCCGGTGACCCCGGCGGCCCCAGCGAACTGCTCCGC
>CANRMG010000175.1 GCA_947631675.1 uncultured Oscillospiraceae bacterium | reverse complement strand
TCCAGGCTGGGCTCGCCGAAAAAGTCCGCCGCGCCGTCGTTCTCCAGGGCCAGCAGGGCCCGCTGGATGCCGCCCACGCTCTGGCTGGACACATTGCCGTAGGTGTTCACGAAGTCGGCGCGGTGCTCGCCCAGGTACGCCAGCATGGCCCGCAGGTCTTTCAGGTCGATGAGCTCCCAGCCGTTGTCGTCCGCCACCCGGAATGCGATGTTCAGTACGCCCTCCTGGGCGTCGGACAGGTTCAAGAGCCGGCTCAGGAGCAGTGGCCCCACGTCCGTGACGGTGGCCCGGACGGGGATGCCGCCCTTGCCGAACACGTCCCAGAACCGGCAGGGATAGCCGGTGTACTTGAACGCCGCCGGGTCCACGCCCACGTTTTTGAGCCGCTCCTGCATCTTCTCGCTGTCAGCGCCGGCCAGGGCCGTGCCGGACACGTCGCCCTTGATGTCCGCCAGGAACACGGGCACGCCCATGTCGGAAAAGCCCTCGGCCAGGACCTTCAACGTGACGGTCTTGCCGGTGCCGGTGGCGCCGGCGATGAGGCCGTGGCGGTTGGCCATGCCGGGCAGGAGAAAGACCTGCTCGTCTCCTTTGCCCACCAAGATCTTGCCGTCCTGGAGCATATATGTATCCTCCTGTAAGTTGATTATTACGCTATAGATATGATACCATGTTTTTGCAAAAAAGAAAAGGGCCAGCGGGGCGCGGTCAGGAGGGGTTTATGGACTTATACATCAGAGAACTTAGTATAGATGACGGATATGATGTTTATGAAATGCTGCAGGAACTGCCTGCAGATGAAAATGGGTTCATCAATCCAGTGCAAGGAAAGACCTTTGACGAGTATAAAGACTGGTTAAAACAGTCCGTTCTGCGCGCCGAACAAGTGGGCGTTATGGAAGACGGGAAAGTTCCCATGACGACATTTTTTCTTTTTGAGGACGGTGGCCCTGTAGGTATCGGCAGAGTGCGTCACTGTTTGACGGACGCCTTGCGCGAAGGAGGCGGGAATGTGGGGTATGCCATTCGCCCGGCCGCAAGGAACAGAGGTTTGGGAAAGTATCTTTTATCCCGCCTGATCAATGAAAGCAAAGAGATCGGCGCCGGCAAACTGCTGCTTACCATACGGAATCATAATATCCCGTCTATCCATGTCGCATTGGCGAATGGCGGGAAAATAGAGAGGATCACCGAAAACAGGCACTACATTTGGATCGAACCGTAAATTCCCATTGATCGGACAAACGAACAGGGCGGGAGCATCGGATGATGTTCCCGCCTGATCTTATCCCAGTACCTGCAGCCAGTTGTTGTAGAAAATGTCCTCCAGGAGAGGCCGGTCGTAGCCCCTCTTCTCCAGGGCGTCCCACAGGATCGGCAGGTCCTGCACCCCCTGCCAGCCGCAGGAGAGGGTGCAGCCGTCCCAGTCCCCGCCGAGAGACACCGTCTTCTCCCCGCCCAGCTCCATGAAGTGGTCGATGTGGCGGATGAGGTCGTCCAGGGAGGCGTCCCCGCCCACAAACTCGTCGCAGAGGTTGATGCCCGCCACGCCTCCGCTGTCCCGCACGGCCCTAAACATATCGTCCGTCAGGTTCCGGGGGTGTCCGCACAGAGCCCGGCTGTCGGAGTGGGTGGCCGCCAGGGGCCCCAGGCCCATCTCCGCCAGGTCCCAGAAGCCCGGGTCGGACAGGTGGGACACGTCCGGGAGGATGCCAAGGCGCACCGCCTCCCGGCAGAAGGCCCGGCCCCGGTCCGTGAGCCCCTTGTCCGGGGCGTCCACATTGGTGCCGGACAGGGCGTTTCGGTGGTTCCAGGTGACGTTTACGAGCTTCACGCCCCAGTGGGCGGCGGTCTCCAGCTTTTCCGGGTCGCAGTCTATGAGCTCCGCCCCCTCGATGGAAAGAAGGGCGGCCACCTTCCCCGCTTCATGAGCGGCCTCTATCTCCGCTCCCGTGCGGCACTGGACCGCCAGGTCGGCGTTCTCCGCCATCTGCCGCAAAAACACCTCGTGCTGCTTCCGGCACTCGCCCCACAGAACGCCCGCGGGGAATCTCGCGGCGTTGGCGAACAGGGCGAACACCTGGGCCGCCTTTTCAAACTGCCCCAGCCGCGGAAGGTCCAGATGGCCGGGGGCCCGGCGCAGGGACCAGCCCTGGTAGGTGCACCGGCTGATGGCGTCGCTGTGGCCGTCGAAGTAGGGGATGTGGCTCATAAGTTCTCTGCCTTTCCTTTTTTATCCATCCAGCAGTATATGCCGCCCTCCCGCCGCTGTCAATCCCGACGGGGAGGGGGAATAGTGGATACTGCCCTATTTTGACTGGAAAATATTTGTAAGTTTTTCCCTGAAAGAATTTGACAAAAGCCTTCCATTTGGCCGGTTCCTTTGTTATAATGTGACCAGATATATGAGTTGTAAAATTGAATATAGGATAAATCGAATCAAACATGCCCATATGGGCAGGGGGTACATGAATGATCTCACACGGGAAAGAAATCAAGGTCTTCACCGGAAACGCCAACCCCGCATTGGCACAGGACATCTGTGACAATCTGAACATCTCCCTGGGCGACGCGGTATGCACCCACTTCGCCGACGGCGAGTGCTCCGTATCCGTCTATGAGCCGGTGCGCGGCGCGGATGTATTTTTGGTGCAGTCCACCTGCGGTCCCGTAAATGACAACCTGATGGAGCTTCTGGTGATGACGGACGCCATGCGCCGGGCCTCCGCCGGGCGCATCACCGCCGTGATGCCCTACTTCGGCTACGCCCGCCAAGACCGGAAGGCGAAAAGCCGCGATCCCATCTCCGCAAAGCTCGTCGCCAACCTTATTACCCAGGCCGGCGCCGACCGGGTGCTGACCATGGACCTGCACGCGCCGCAGATCCAGGGCTTTTTCGACATCGCCGTGGACAACCTGGCGGGCGGGCCCCTGTTCGCCAACCACTACAAAAAGCGCTTTGACCTTTCAAGCGGCGACTTCATGGTCGTATCCCCCGACGTGGGCAGCGTTTCCCGGGCCCGGACCTTTGCCATGAAGCTGGGCCTGGATCTGGCCATCGTGGACAAGCGCCGGGAAAAGGCCAACCAGTCCTCGGTGATGAACCTGATCGGCAACGTGGAGGGGAAGAACGTGCTGATCCTGGACGACATGGTGGACACCGCCGGCTCCCTGGTGGGCGCGGCCAAGGCCATCAAGCACATCGGCGGCGCCAACAAGATCTACGCCTGCGCCAGCC
>CANRMG010000174.1 GCA_947631675.1 uncultured Oscillospiraceae bacterium | reverse complement strand
ATGATCGGCCAGCTGGGCGCCGTGGAGGTGGCGGCGGTGGGACTGGCCGGGAAATTCACGGGGATATTCAACGTGGTGGTCTCCGCCGTGGGCGCGGTGGCCGGGATCATGCTCTCCCAGTACATAGGCCAGAAAAACGCCGCCGAGACGCGGCGGAGCCTGGCGGTCAATCTGCGGGTATGCGTCTGCCTCGCCGCGCTGTTCACGGTGGCCGGCGCCGCCGTCCCGGAGCGGATCATGGGCCTCTATATCAACGATAGCACGACGGCGGAAACGGCAGGGCGGTATCTTGCCGTCGTTTCCGGCACCTTCCTCCCCGCGGCGGGGGTCACCATATTGTCCACCCATTTGCGGTGCAGGGAAAAAGCATCCCTTCCGCTGTACGCCGGGCTCGCATCGGCGGCGGTCAACACCGGCCTCAACTGGATACTGATCTTCGGCAAGCTGGGCGCACCGGCCCTCGGCGTCACGGGGGCGGCCCTGGCGACGCTGATCTCGCAGCTCGTCTATTTTATGGTCATCCTTGGGATGTATGCCAAATACAGGGAGCGGGCGGAGAGCGCCCCGGCCGGTCCCTTTGCCTGGGGCCAGTATCTTTCCATGCTGCTGCCGCTGCTGGTCAGCGAATTTATGTGGGTCCTGGGCGAAAATGTGTACGCGGGCATCTACGGCCACCTGGGCACCGACGCTGCCGCCGCCATGACGCTGACGAACCCCGTCCAGTCCCTGGCCATTGGGGCACTGTGCGGCCTGAGCCAGGCGGCGGCGATCCTCATCGGCAAGCGCCTTGGGGACGGGGACGTCGACGCGGCCTACCGGGAGGCGAGAAAGCTCCTGTTCTACGGCTGGGTGGGCTCCATGGTGCTGTCCGCCGTGATCGCCTGCACCGGGCATTGGTATGTTCATATCTTCAACGTGGAGGCGCCCATCCGGGAGCTGACACGCCAGATCCTCACCGCCTACGCCGTGGTGTTGCCCTTCAAGGTGCTGAACATGATCGTCGGCAGCGGCATCCTGCGCAGCGGCGGGAAGACGAAATACGTCATGGTCATCGACCTTGTTGGCACCTGGGTGTTCGGCGTCCCCATGGGGCTTTTCGCCGCGTTCGTGTACCGCTGGACTATCCCCTGGGTCTATCTTACCCTGTCCCTGGAGGAGTGTGTGCGGCTGGCCATCTCCCTTGTCGTATTCGAGCGGCGCAGCTGGATGAACCAGCTGAAAGCGTGAGGGCGGGAAATTGTTTGCATAAATGATAAAATATGAGCAAGAATTGAAATATGAAGATGAGATAACATGATCGTTACGGAATTTGGAATAAAAAACAAAGAAATTATCGTTCTCTTTCACGGCGGCGGTCTGTCCTGGTGGAATTATATGGACGAGATCGAACTTCTCAAAAACCAATTCCACGTTTTACTTCCCGCTTTGGATGGTCACTCCGGGAGCGACGCGGACTTTACTTCCATTGAGGATAATGCTGCCCGCATCATCCGAAGTTTGATCAAACCAAGCATGAGTCTCAGCTATGGGTTGATACAGAAAAATGGTTTTCAAAGTTGCAAATGAAGGGCCTGAAAATACGAAGCGACAGCCATTTCTGCTGTCGCTCCTCTTGTCTTTAAAATAACCCTTGGCAAATGTTCTTTTGACGCTATACCCCGGTCCCGTCGAAGAGCGGGGTGTAGGCGCTCTCGGCGCTGGAAAGCTCCTGGGTGTAGCCCTCCAGAAGGCCCAGGGCGGCCATGTAGTCCGCGGCGCGCTTGTACTCCTCCTGCGTAAGGGGCCGGTCCGGACCGCCCACGCCGTTGGGGGTGTACTGGCCCATGAGGCTCACAAGCACGTCCCCGTCCTGAAAGGTCTCCCGTATCCAGTCCAGCACTGCGAAGGTGTTGTCAAGCTGCCCCGGCAGCACCAGGTGGCGGATCATCACGCCCCGGACGAGCATGCCGTCATCGTCCAGCACGTAGGGCCCGGTCTGGCGGAACATCTCGGAAATGGCGGCCTGGGCGACTTCCGGGTAATCCCCCGCGCCGGAGAGCTCCGCCGCCAGGGCACCGTCCATATACTTCATGTCCGGCAGGTATACCTGCACCCGGCCCTCCAGGGCCTTCAGGGCCAGCACGGACTCATACCCGCCGCTGTTCCACACCACCGGGATGCCGGGCGGCGGGTCCAGGGCCTTCCGTATGGCGGGCAGGAAGTGGGCCCCGGTGACCAGGTTCAGGTCGTGCACACCCTGGCCCTCCAGCTCCCGAAATATCTCCCGCAGCCGGTCCACGGTAATGGCCTTGCCCTTGGCACCGGCGCTGATGTCGTGGTTCTGGCAGAAGACGCAGCGGAGGTTGCACCCGGCGAAGAACACCGCGCCGCTGCCCCGCTCGCCGCTGATGCAGGGCTCCTCCCAGTAGTGGGGCGCGGCCCGGCTCACCACCGGCATTTCCCCCACGCTGCAGAAGCCGATATGTGCGGCGTCCCGGAGGACGCCGCATTTTCTCGGACAGATGGAACAGATCATGGCTTATGTGCTCCTTCCTCCGCTGTGAACCGCCAGAGCCTCGCCTGGTCCTCTGGGGCGGCGTAGCCGATGCCGACCCGGGGGGAGGCGGTGATATGGGCGGGCGCATAGCCGTCGTCCTCCAGGGACAGCTCCCCTCCCAGCACGGCGTCGTTCAGGCTCTTGTCGATGCGCAGGTACTTCGTCACCCGGCCCGGGCCCGTGGCCCCCTCCACGCCCCGGATGAGCACGGCCTGGGGGTCGTCCTCCGTCCCGGTCACCAGGTTCAGCATCCAGTGGATGCCATAGCAGAGGTAGACGTATATGGTCCCCGCCCGGTGGTACAGCACCTCCGTGCGCTTTGTCCGGCCGTGGCAGGCGTGGCAGGCGGTGTCCGCCTCGCCGAAATAGGCCTCCGTCTCCGTGATGCGGGCGCGCATTTCCGTCCCGTCCGGCAGGCGGCGGACCAGTATTTTGCCTATAAGGGCCCGCGCCGCCTCCGGCGCGGGCCTCATCAAAAGCTCATTCATATTCATAGGTGTATCCCTCGGCCGCCTCGGTGAAGACGTCCCGGAGGCCGGCGGTCACCAGCACCCGGTCGTCCCTGGTGATGAGCACCGCGTCCACGTCCTCGTGGGCCGCGGCGTAGTCCAGCGCCCTCTCCGGGCCCATCACGAAAAGCGCCGTACTCAGCGCGTCCGCCCGGGCCCCGTCGGCCGTCACCACCGTCACGGACAGCAGGTCATTGTCCGCGGGCAGGCCTGT
>CANRMG010000173.1 GCA_947631675.1 uncultured Oscillospiraceae bacterium | reverse complement strand
TCCGAGCCGGAGACGCAGTCCTTGTCGGGCAGGCAGTAGTCGTATACCGGCACCACCAGCTGGCTGTCCCGCTCCAGGCGGATGATGGAGAACTGGCCCAGGGTGGTGAGCAGGATGCGCGCCCCGTCGGTGAGCACCAGGCTCTCCCCAAAGTGGGCCAGGATGGACGCCGGGATGGCCGACACGTCGGCCATCAGGCCAGTGGGGCAGGCGTCTGCGATCTTCATATTCAGGGCGATGGGGTCCACGCACTCCACCACGGCGATGGGCTGGGAGTAGCTGTCGGCGAAGGTGCCGTCGGAACTGAACACCTTGGCGGAGCCCTCGGAGCCAAAGAGCATGACCCGCTTATTGAAAACGCAAAGGCCGTTCACCGGGTTTTCCCCCGGGAAGGTCACGCCGGTGACCTCATAAAAATAGGTCACATCCACGGTATAGTAGCCGCGGTTGAAGCTGATCTCATCCACGTCCACGTCCGCGTACAGGAGCGTGGCGCCGGTGGGCCGTACACTGAAAGCGCTCTCTATGTACGGCTGGGAGCTGGCGGTGGGGTAGACGCGCAGGTCCTCCACGCAGTCTTTGTCGCGGCAGCTGTCGTATATTTTCCTTGTATGGATGCACACGGCTTCGGTGCATTCCTGGCTGTCCGCCATGCTGATACCTCCTATCATATCTGCCGGGCATCCCCGGCGGTTTCAGTACAGTCTATGCACCCGGGCGAGGAATGTTCTTGTAGGCGGGGGGAGAAGTGTGGTATGATAGGGCGGAAAGAGGGGACGCGCCATGGATAACAACCTGGGATTCATCCGGGACAAGCTGGATATAAAGATCCTGATCCTGTTCATATTGGAGAGACTGCCAAAGCCCGTGGAGGCCATCACGCTGTCGGACCTGGCCCTTTTTGACGGGGGCTTCACCTGGTTCGACTACACCGACTGCCTGGGTGAGCTCATCCGCACAGAGCACGTGGCGGAGAAGGACGGAAAGTACGCCATCACGGAAAAGGGACGCCGGAACGTGGATGCGGTGAGCTCCAGCCTGCCCTACACGGTGCGGGCCAAGGCGGAGCGCCTGGCGGCGCCGGTGGCGGCGGCCATGCGCCGGGCCAGCATGATCGACACGGCGGTGGAGGCCGGTCCCAAGGACGGCCGGATCGTGAGCCTGCGGCTGTCCGACGGGGTGGGGGAGATCATGAGCCTGCGCCTGGCGGTGCCGGACGAGGCTACGGCCCGGACCGTGGAAAAACGGTTCCGGGCGGGCGCGGAGGACATCTGCAACAGCGTCATCGGACTGCTCACGGACGAGCCATGACCGCGGGTGAAAAACACCCCCTTGCAATCTGCGGCGCGGCGTTGTAAGATATACACAAGTCTAGCAGCATCAAGCGATCCCAAAATATAAAAATTAAGAAAGAAGGATCATTCGATGGCAGCAAAATTTGAGATCAAGCAGGCGAAAAACGGGGAGTACGTATTCAACCTGTACGCCACCAACGGACAGGTCATCGCCGCCGGCGGCGAGACCTATACCACCGTGGACGGCGCCAAGACCGGCATAGAGAGCGTCCGCAAGAACTGTGCCGCCCATGTGGAGGACCAGACCAAGGCGGGCTTTGAGACCCTGACTCACCCCAAATACGAGATCTTTAAGGACAAGGCGGGCGAGTTCCGCTTCCGTCTGAAGGCCTCCAACGGCGAGATCATCGCTGTCAGCGAGGGCTATAAGGCCAAGACCAGCGCCAAGAACGGCATCGCTTCCATCGGCCGCAACGCCCCTGAGGCTCCCATCGTCGAGGTGGAGTGAGCCTCCGTGCACTATAACGGCATAAAGCGCCCCGGACGACTGTCCAGGGCGCCTTCATTTCTTTTTACTTCTCGTCGATGTCCGCCCGGCACAGGACCTTTCCCACCGTGGCCAGCAGGATGCGCATATCCAGCCGGAGGGAGACGTTTTCTGCGTACTGTTTGTCATAGGCGGCCTTTTGCTCCGCGCTCAGCTTGTCCCGGCCGTTTATTTGGGCCAGGCCCGTGAGGCCGGGCCGGAGACGGTATACCCCCGCCGCCCGGCGGAGGGTATGGACGGGCTCGTCCTGAGGGATCAAAGGCCGGGGACCCACCAGTGACATGGCTCCGGCCAGGACCTGAAATAGCTGGGGCAGCTCGTCCAGGCTTGTGGTGCGAAGGAAGCGGCCCAGGGCCGTGATGCGAACGCCGGAGACGTCCATGCTGCGGAATTTCCACAGGATGAAGGGCCGCTCGTCCCGGCCTACACGGCTCTGGCGGAACAGCACCGGGGCATGGACGTCGGAGAGCTTCACCGCCAGGGCGATGAGGGCCATGGGGATGGCCAGCACGGTGAGCGCCAGAGCGGCGGACAGCACGTCCAGCGCCCGCTTCCAGGCCAGATACCGGCGCTGGGCGAGCGTGAAGGGGCGGTATTCGTTTGTGTGCCCTTCATGGTCCACTTACCGCGCCTCCTTGGGGCAAAAACTACAGAAATTATAGCCCGGCCGGCCGGACCTGTCAACAAAACGGCGCGGCCCGCTCATGTGAGCGGGCCGTGTCTTATTCGCGTCTTATTATATATCGCCCGCACGGTGGCAGGCCACCTGCCGGCCGTCCATGTCCCGCAGAGGGGTCTCCTCCGTCCGGCACCGATCCGTGGCGTAGGGGCAGCGGGTGTGGAACCGGCAGCCCGCGGGCACGTCGATGGGGCTGGGTATCTCCCCCTGGAGGAGGGCCCGGTCCTCGTCCCGCAGGCGGGGGTCCGCCTTGGGGATGGCGTTCAGGAGAAAGCGGGTGTAGGGGTGCAGGGGCTGGGCGTAGATATGGGCGGTATCGCCCACCTCGCAGAGCTTTCCCAAAAACATCACCGCCACCCGGTCCGCCATGAATCGGACCACGCTCAGGTCGTGGCTGATGAAGAGGTAGGTCAGTCCAAAGCGCTCCTGCAGGTCTTTTAAGAGGTTCAGTATCTGGCTCTGGACGGACACGTCCAGGGCGGACACCGGCTCGTCGCAGACGATCAGCTTTGGCCGCAGGGCGATGGCCCGGGCGATGCCGATGCGCTGGCGCTGGCCGCCGGAGAACTGGTGGGGGTAGCGGTAGAGAAACTCCGCCGGGATGCCCACGTCGTCCAATAGCTCCCGCACCCGCTGGGTGGTGGCCTCCTTATCCGGGCACACGCCGTATGTCTCCAGGGGCTCCGCCACGATGTCCCGCACGGTCATGCGGGGGTCCAGGGAGGCGTAGGGGTCCTGGAA
>CANRMG010000172.1 GCA_947631675.1 uncultured Oscillospiraceae bacterium | reverse complement strand
GGCAGCGGCGGCGGTGGCGGCGGGAGCAATACGGGCCTGAAGTGGCCGATCGCCCTGCTGCTGGCGGCGGCGGTGCTGCTGGGCGGATATGTGTTCGCCCGCCAGTTTCTGCTGACGGACCCCAGCGCCACCCCCTCGCCCGCGCCCACCGGAGACTACCTGGGGGCCACTATGCCCCCCCGGCCCACCGACGCCCCCGTGCCCACGGAGCCGCCCAAGGTGTACCACACCATCACCGTCACCGCCGGCTCCGGCGGCAGCGTGTCGCCCTCCGGGTCGAGAGATGTGGAGGAGGGCACCAGCATCAACTTCATCATCACCCCGGAGCTGGGCTATGAGATCAGCCAGATCCTGGTGGACGGCGCGCCCGTATCCATCCAGAACGCCTATATCTTCGACAACGTCCGGCAGGACCACACCCTGTATGTGGTGTTCCAGCCCCTGGCCGCCGCGCCCGCTACGGACGTGCCTGTGACGGAGCCCCCCGCCCCCACGGAGGCGCCGGTGACGCCCGAGCCCGTCACGCCGGAGCCGGTGACCCCTGAACCGGCCACACCGGAGCCCGCGCCGCCCGTGGAGGACATGGTGGAGGACCTGGGCCCCGCCGCGTGAACCGACCGTACAACAAAAAAGACCTCTCCCGCGGGAGAGGTCTTTTGCTATATCTTTTTTACGCGGCGGCCCGGGAGAGAAAGGCGCTCACCAGCTCCTGCGCCTGGGCGTTGTCCTCGATATGGGGCGCGAGAAGGGCGATAAAGTCCTCCGTGTGGGCCTCCCTGAAGGTATAGGCGGCGTAATACTCCTGCAGGAAGTCATAAAACGCCTCCCGGCCCATGGCCTTTTCCAGCTCGTAGAGGAAGCCTGCGGCCCTGTCGTACACGACGTCGGTATAGTCCCAGTTCTCCCCGTCGTTCAGCTCGTCATAGGCCCGGTCCACGGTCCCGCCGCTGGCCGGCGTTTTGGCCAGGCCTGCCTCCAGGATGGCGGCGGCGTCCGCCTCGCTGCGGCCCACGTGCCGCCAGTATACCTGCTCGCTGTAGCGGGCGAAGCCCTCGTCAAGCCAGGCCTCGTTATACTGGTCGTTGCCCACGGCGGCGTAGAACCACTCATGGGCCGTCTCGTGGGCCACGGTGCCGGCGCAGGTGTCCGGGCCCGTGCCCGTCTCCGGGTCCGGGTCCAGCATGAAGTAGCGGTAGATCTCGCTGATGCGCACCAGGCCCGGGGCCTCCATGCCGCCGCTGTAGCCGTTCTGCACCACGTCCAGCTCGTCGTAGGCGTAGGGGCCGTAGGCGTCCGTGAAGGCGTCTATGGCGTCCAGAGCCGCCTGGAGGGACAGCTTGCCCTGGGCGGTGCTACCGCCGTCCGGGCCGTCGTCGACGTACCAGCTCCGCACCGTGACGCTTTGGGTCTCGCCGGTGAGGAAGGCCAGGTCCGGGCTTATGATGACCGTCACATCACGCATATTTTCCGCCTCCACGGTCCAGTCCGTGAAGCCGTCTGCCGTATCGCCCTTCGTCTCATGGCCGCTTGCGATAACGGTGTACTTCTCCGGCAGGCGCATCGTCACCAGATAGTCCGCGCAGCGGGTGTACATGCACTCGCCCTCCAGGAAGTAGGGGTCCGCCGCCCAGGCACCGTCCTCGTAGACGCTGAGCATGGGGTAGAACTGGGCCAGGGAATAGGTGCGCTCACCCAGGCGGTCGTTGTCCGTGGAGATGTAGCTCGCCCGGTAGGCCCCGGGGAGCACCACCGTGTCGTAGGCCAGCTCCAGCGTGGCGCTCTCGCCGGGCGGCAGGGGCCGGGAAAGTATTATGTAAACTATAGATGGGTCATTCCCGTTGGTCTTTATCTCCAGCGCCTCACCGTCCAGCGCGGCGCTGCGCACGCCGCCGGGGTAGGGCTCCAGCTCGGGGGCTGAATGGACGATATTGCCCGCCTCATCGTACTCGTCGAAAGAGAGGCTCTTCTGGTCCGCGTCCCAGACGCCAGCCATGAAGTCCCGGAAGCACAGCTCGGTCCAGTCGTCAGCGCTGTCGTTGACCACCGTCACCCTCTCCGCGACGGTCAGAGGCGCGGGGTCGAACAGGCCCGGCGTATCGCCGCTCGCGTCGGCGGGGAAGATCGGGTCATCCAGCGCGACGGTCAGCTCGTAGCGCAGCCGGGGCGTCTCCGGCTCCGGCGGGGCCTCCTTTTGGGCCGCCTCCGGCGCGGGGGGAGGGGCGGCCGCCTGGCAGAGCAGGCAGCAGAGAAGAAACAGGGGGATGAGAGCTTTTTTCATAGGGCGACACCTCCTGTGTCCGATGATACAGCATAAGGCCCCGTCCATTCATGAACGGGGCCTTATGATTTTCTTAAATCGCCGCATCAAAACGGCATCCTCGTATGCTGTTACAGGTGCAGGATCGCCACCGCGAAGCGGAAGTAGATGAGAAGGGAGAGGGCGTCCACGATGGTGGTGATGAACGGCGAGCTCATCACCGCCGGGTCGAAGCCCAGCTTCTCTGCCAGCATGGGCAGGGTGCAGCCCACGATCTTGGCCACCAGGATGGTGCACACCATGGTCAGGCATATGACCGCCGCCACGGACACGGTCACGTCCGGGTTATTAAACAGCATCCGGTCCACTAGCATGAGCTTTACGAAGTTGGCTGCCGCCAGGGCCGCGCCGCACAGCACCGCCACCCGTATCTCCTTCCAGATGACCCGGAAGAAGTCTTTGAACTCGATGTCCCCCAGGGAGATGCCGCGGATGACCGTGACGCTGGCCTGGGAGCCGGAGTTGCCGCCGGTGTCCATGAGCATGGGGATATAGGCGGTGAGCACGGCGGCCACAGCCAGGGAGTTTTCAAAGCTGGTGATGATCTGGCCGGTAAAGGTGGCGGAGATCATCAGAAGCAGCAGCCAGGGGAACCGGGCCTTGAAGGTCTCCCAGATGGAGGTGCGAAGATAGGGCTTATCCGAGGGGGTGATACCGCCCATGATCTCGATGTCCTCGGTGGTCTCCGTCTCCAGGACGTCCAGGGCGTCGTCGACCGTGATGATGCCCACCAGGCGGTTTTCATTGTCCACCACCGGCAGCACCGTCAGGTCATACTTGGAGAACATGGCCGTGGCGTCCTCCTGGTCGGTGAGGGTGCCCACGGAGATGACGTTCTCATTCATGATCTCGGACACCGGCTCATCCTCCTCGGAGAGGATGAGGGTGCGGATGGTGACCGTGCCCAAGAGATGCCGCCCGTCGTCGATGACGTAGCAGATGTTGATAGTCTCCTTGTCTGTGCCGGTGCGGCGGATGC
>CANRMG010000171.1 GCA_947631675.1 uncultured Oscillospiraceae bacterium | reverse complement strand
TTGGCGGGCATCTCCTCCACCAGGTCCACCGCGTCGTCCACGTACAGCTCGTCCACGACCTCCTTCAGCTCGCTGTCGGAGAAGCCGTGGATGAGGAGCTCCTGGCTGTCCGGCTCCATCTCCACGAAGGTCTCCGCGGCCATGTCCTTGGGCAGAAGCCTAAAGAGCAAGGGAAGCAGCCGCTCCTCCGTGTCGTCGAAGAGGGCGGCTGCGTCGGCGGGATTCATGGTCACCAGAATATCCCGCAGGGTGGTATACTTCTTCTGTTCAGCCAGGGCGACGATGGTGTCGTCCAGGGTAACGTTGCGTTCAGCCATTCGTCCTTCCTCCTTTTTAGGTATTCGGAAGGCACAAAAAGGCCGTCAAAGCTCAGCGGGCGATGGGCGCCCGCCGTGTTCGGCCCCGTTTTGTGCCGGTACTATCGCCAGCGTCCATTTTCCCGCCTCCTTCTTGTTAGTCTCTTAGTTTAGTATATGTCAGGCCAGCAATATCCGGCCTAAGTCCTCCACCGTCTCGGCTATATAGTCCGCGCCGGCGGCGGTGAACTCCTCCCGGCTGCCGTAGCCGTAGAGCACGCCCACGCAGGGGATGGCGCACTCGTGGGCCCCCTCCACGTCGTAGCGGCGGTCGCCCACCATCACGGCCGACCCCATATCCACGCCGAAGGCGTCCCGGGCGGCCCGGATCACGTCCGCCTTGGTGCTGTCCGGCCGGTCCGGGTCGCTGCCGGAGATGGTGACGAAATATTTGGCCAGGCCAAATCTCTCCAGGATGCGCACGGACATGTTGGTGGGCTTGGAGGTGGCCACATAGAGCCTGCAGCCCGCGTCCCGCAGGCTCAGGAGCAGCTTTTCCATGCCGGGATAGGGCTCATTCTCGAACAGGCCGATCTCGGCGTAGTACTCCCGGTAATAGCCCAGGAACTTTTTGGCGTCCTCCAGGGTCATGCCCCAGTATTCCATATAGCTCTGGGGCATGGGAGGACCGATAAACTTATAATAGTCCTCATTTTTGCCCGGGTCAAGCCCCCACTTTTTCCGGGCGTAGATGATGGCGTTGGTGATGCCCAGGGCCGGGTCCGTCAGCGTCCCGTCCAGGTCGAAGAAGATGTGTTCAAATCCCATTTATCGCTCCTCGCGGAAGTAGCTCAGGCCCAGAGACTTCGGCGGCTGGGCCTCCCGGGACCGGCGCAGGCTCACCGCCACCAGTACAAGGATCGTGACCACATAGGGCAGCATCTTGAACAGCTCTATGCTGGCCCGGCTCAGGCCGGCGATGTAGTTGTAGGCCCAGTAGAGCACGCCAAAGAGGTAGGCGGACCATATGGCCCGGGCGGGCTTCCAGGTGGCGAAGATGACCAGCGCCACGGCCAGCCACCCCAGCGCCTCGATGGTGCCGTCGGTGGACCAGGTGCCCTTGATGTAGTCCATGGCGTAGTAGAGGCCGCCCAGACCCGATATGCCGGCACCCAGGCAGGTAGCGAGGTACTTATACCGGGTGACGTTGATGCCCGCCGCGTCGGCGGTGGCCGGGTCCTCGCCCACGGCCCGCAGGTTCAAGCCCACCCGGGAGCGGTTCAAAAACCAGCTGGCGAGAAGGGCGATGACCACGGCGAGATACGCCATGAAGCCGAAGGAGAACAGCAGCTGCCCCACGCGGCCCAGCCCTGCCAGGGCGGGGATATAGGCCCGGTAGGCCCGGCTGGTGGTAGCCACGCTGATCTGGCCCACGCCGCCGGCCATGGCGTTCAGGCTGCCGCCGAACAGGTTGGCCAGCCCCGCCCCGAAGATGGTCAGGGTCAGGCCCGTCACGTTCTGGTTGGCCCGGAGGCTGATGGTGAGGAAGGCGTAGATGAGCCCGCCCAGGGCGGAGGCGGCGAAGGCCGCGAGGAAGCTCAGTATGAGCCCTATCCAGCCCACGGGCTCGGCCGCGTGCATCTCGTAGAAGAACGCGGCGGCGAGGCCCGCGATGCCGCCCAGGTACATGATGCCGGGCACGCCCAGGTTGAGGTTGCCGGACTTCTCCGTGAGGATCTCGCCCACGGCCCCGTAGAGGATGACCGTGCCGAAGACGATGGCGCTGGTGAGAAGGGAGATGATCTGGGTCATTCCTTTTCGGCCTCCTTTCTGTGCTCATGGGAGCGGAAGCGGACGGAATACTGGATGAAAAACTCGCTGCCCAGCAGGAAGAACAGGATGATGCCCGTGACCACGTTGGAGGCGTAGTCGTTCAGGCCGAACTGGGAGGCGATCTGGATGGCGCCCTTTTCCAGGAACACCAGCAGCAGCGCGATCAGGATCATCACGAAGGTGTTGAACTTGGCCATCCATGCCACGATGATGGCGGTGAAGCCCCGGCCGCCGGCGGTGGAGGCGGAGATGGTGTGGCTGGACCCGGCCACGGCCACGAAGCCCGCCAGGCCGCATACAGCACCGGATATGGCCATGGTGCGCATGATGACCCGGGGCACGGAGATGCCCGCGTAGCGGGCGGTGTTCTCGCTCTCGCCCACCACGGAGATCTCGTAGCCCTGCTTGGTGTACTTCAGGTACAGGTACATCAGCGTCGTCACGGCCAGCACGATGATCACATTTATGAGATACTGCTTGCCGAACAGGGCGGGCAGCCACCCGGCCTGGGTCTGCTGGTTGATGATGCCAACGGAGTTGGAGCCCGGAGGGCTCTCCCACTTGGCCACCAAAAAGCAGGTGATCTGGATGGCGATGTAGTTCATCATGAGGGTGAACAGCGTCTCGTTGGTGTTCCACCGGGCCTTGAACACGGCGGGGACGATGCCCCACAGTGCGCCGGCCACAATGCTCACCACCACGCTCAGGGCGATCAGCGCCGGGGTGGGAAGGCTCCGGCCCAGGTAGATCATCACCGCGGCGGTGGCGCACCCGCCCATGAGCACCTGCCCCTCCGCGCCCACGTTCCAGAAGCGCATCATGAACACGGGGGCCAGGCCTACGCCGATGCACAGGAGGATGGAGGTGTCCCGGAGGGTGATCCACATGCGCCGGGAGGTGCCGAAGGCGCCCTCCCACATGGCGGCGTAGACCTTCGCCGGGTTCAGTTTTGTGATGCCGTAGATGAACAGCGCGCACACCAGCAGGGCCATCGCCGCGCTGGCCAGGCGGATGAGCCATGCCCTCCACCAGACGATGCCGTCCCGCTTGGCGATATGCACCAGGGGCTCGTGATTGGTCATGCTCCCGCCTCCTCGCTCGTATGGTCCCGCTTGTTGGTCATGAGATAGCCCACCTGTTCCTTGGTGGCGGTGCGGCCGTCCAGAATGGCGTTGAGCCGGCCGCCGCAC
>CANRMG010000170.1 GCA_947631675.1 uncultured Oscillospiraceae bacterium | reverse complement strand
GAGCCCTACCATGATGATCCCCCGGTGGGCCGGGAAGAACGCGGCGGTGAAGAAGGCGTACACCGGCAGCTTTGCGCTGCAGCTCATAAAGGGCGTAAGGAGTATGGTCAGCTTTCTGTCCCGCTCCGAGGGCAGCGTACGTGTGGCCATGATGCCCGGCACGGTGCAGCCGAAGCCCAGCAGCATGGGCACGATGCTCCGCCCGGAAAGGCCCAGCTTTCGCAAGAGCTTATCCATCACGAAGGCCACCCGGGCGATGTACCCGCTGTCCTCCATGAGGGACAGGAAGAAGAACAGCACCACGATCACCGGCAGGAAGCTCAATACGCTCCCCACCCCGGCGAAGATGCCGTCCATCACCAGCGAGCGCAGGGCCGGCCCCGCGTTCGCGGCGACGAGGGCCGCGTCGGCCCGGCCGGCCAGCCACTGGATGAGCATATCCAGCCCGTCCTGGAGCCGGGCGCCGATCAGATCGAAGGTCAGCCAGAACACCAGCGCCATGATGGCGATGAAGCAGGGTATGGCGGTATATTTCCCCGTGAGGATCCGGTCTATGCCGGCGCTGCGGGCCCGCTCCCGGCTCTCATGGGGCTTCACCACCGCCGCGGCGCACACATCCTTGATGAATGTGAAGCGCATGTCTGCGATGGCAGCGGCCCGGTCCATGCCGCTCTCCGCCTCCATCTGGCACACGATGTGCTCCAGCATCTCCCGCTCGTTCTGGTCCAGGCTCAGGGCCCGGGCGATGCGCTCGTCCCCCTCGGCCATCTTGCTGGCCGCGAAGCGCAGGGGGATGCCGGCCCGCTGAGCGTGGTCCTCTATGAGGTGCATGATGGCGTGCAGGCACCGGTGTACCGCGCCGCCATTCTTGTCCTCCCGGCAGAAGTCGATGCGCCGGGGCGGTTCCTGGTATTTGGCCACGTGCAGGGCGTGGTCCGCCAGCTCGTCGATGCCCTCGTTCTTCGCCGCGGAGATGGGCACCACCGGGATGCCCAGCAGGTCCTCCATCTCGTTGATCTTGATGGCGCCGCCGTTGCCTCGTACCTCGTCCATCATATTGAGGGCCAGCACCATGGGCACGTCCAGCTCCATCAGCTGCATGGTCAGGTACAGGTTCCGCTCGATATTGGACGCGTCCACGATATTGATGATGCCCCGGGGCCGCTGGTCCAGGATAAAGGAGCGGGTGATAATCTCCTCGCTGGTATAGGGGGACAGGGAGTATATGCCCGGCAGGTCGGTGATGAGGGTGTTGTCGTGGCCCTTGATGACGCCGTCCTTCCTGTCCACGGTGACGCCGGGGAAGTTGCCCACGTGCTGGTTGGAGCCGGTAAGCTGGTTGAAGAGCGTGGTCTTGCCGGAGTTCTGGTTCCCCGCCAAGGCGAAGGTCAGCGTCTCCGAGTCCGGCAGGGGGTTCTCCGTGGCCTTTTCGTGGTACTTGCCGCTCTCGCCGAGGCCCGGGTGGGCAATGCGTCGGGCGGAGTATCCCGCCCGGTCCGGCGCGTCCTGCTCCGGGTCCCGCACGTCCTCGATGTCGATCTTCTCCGCGTCCGCCACCCGCAGCGTCAGCTCATAGCCGTGGATCATGAACTCCATGGGGTCGCCCAGGGGCGCGTATTTCACCAGCACGATGTCCGAGCCGGGTATGACGCCCATGTCCAGGAAGTGCTGGCGCAGGGCCCCCTCGCCCCCCACAGCGGCGACGGTTGCCTTCTTTCCGATGGGCAGTTCTCTTAAGGTCAAGTTATATTCCCTCTCTCCGGGCGTGCACGCCCCTTAAGGCCGATCACTTCTTGTCGGCGTGCTTGAATGAGAATTTGGGCTCCGTGCCCTTGATGATCCGGGCGATGTTGCTCCGGTGCTGGAACACGATGAGTACCACCATCACCGATGTCAGTATCAGCGTCACGTCCGCTGTCCGGTGCAGCGCGTAGTATACCGGCGGGAACGCCAGTGCGGTCACGATGGTGCTGAGGGACACCCGCCTGCCGATGAGGAACACCACGATGAAAATGGCCAGCAGGATCAGCGTAGCCCGCCAGTCCATATAAAGCAGCGTCCCCGCGCCCACGGCCATACCCTTGCCGCCCCGGAAGTGGAAGAACACCGGCCAGCAGTGGCCGATGAGGCAGAAGAGCCCCGCCAGCGCCTGGCCCGCCTGGCCCGCCAGGGCCCGGCCGATGGCGCAGGAGATGACCGCCTTCAGCACGTCGCCCAAAAGGGTCAGCGCACCCACGCCCGCGCCGTAGGACCGGCCGGCATTGGTGGCTCCGGCGTTGCCGCTGCCGGAAGCGCGTATGTCCTTGTGGAACAGCCCCCGCACCAATAAAATGGCGCTGTTGACAGAGCCTATGAGATAGCTGATGACTGCCGTGAGCAATAGGGTCATATCCGAAGTTCCTCCGCGCTCGTGAATGTACACGAGCATATATTATAGTATGTTTTGCGGTTCCGGCGTCAGCCGGGAGCAAAGTGCTTTAAATCTGACTTAATGGCTGCCAGCGGCCATTATAGCACAGGCCCCGGAAAATGTTAACCCTCTTTGGCCCATAAATCATGACCGCGCCGTCGGCTGACGGCGCGGTCTTGCTCTTTGTCGTATCAGTTGATCTTCAACGTCTCCCACAGGGAGTTTATATACTGCTGCAGGTCCGTATCCAGGTTCCGGTAGGCATAGGCGTTGTACTGCTCGGCGAAGTCGCCCCAGTCGGGGTAAAGCACCTCCATGGCCTCCGGGCCCATCTCCTCGATATACCCCTCGTCGGTATAGACCAGGTCGTTGGGCGAGGCGTACCAGGTGTACTCGGCGTTGGCGATGGCCGGCTCCTGGGACAGCATATAGTTTATGAATATCTCCGCCAGCTCCTTATTCTGGCAGCAGGAGGGCACGCACATGGCGTCGATGTAGAAGTTGGTGGGGTCGGGGTAGTAGAACCGCAGGTCCACGTTCTCCGCCTGGGCGTCCAGCATGGTGAAGTAGTCCCCGGCGTAGTAGGCGGCGATGGCCCCCTCGCCGGACTCCATCATGTTGTACACCTCGTCCATGACATAGCTCTTCACCAGAGGCCGCTGGGCCAGCAGGTCCTCCAGGGCCGCGTCCCAGGCCGAGCGGTCCGTGGTGTTCACGTCCAGCCCCGCCCGGTACATGGCGGTGCCGAAGGCGTCCCGGGAGTTGTTGAACTGGAGGATGCGCCCGGCGTATTTGTCGTTCCACATCAGATCCCAGCCGCCCGCGTCGGCCTCGTCCACCTCGTTGGCGTTGTAGATCACGCCCACGATGCCGTAGGCGTAGGGCACGGAGTAGGCGTCGTCCGGGTCGTAGTACAGGCCGTGGAAGTC
>CANRMG010000169.1 GCA_947631675.1 uncultured Oscillospiraceae bacterium | reverse complement strand
CCGGAAGTTCCCGCCCGTCGGCGCAATCTCCCGGTTCATCGCATGGCGCAATGCTCCCGCCGGAGCAGCGCGCCCTAATAAGATACCAAAGATACCCCTTGATGTCAAGGGGTATCCCGGTGAAATATTCAAAAAATTTTGGATTTTTCTTCTATTTTTATAGTTCAAAAGGATGGGGAATGAGCTGACTGAGCCGATAACTCACATACCGGCCGCCGGAACGGGTGCACAGCACCTCCATCTCGCCCTTGTTGTCGAACTCATTGAGCACCTGCAGGCAGGAGCCGCAGGGCATGCAGTAGTTCTCCCCCTCGCCGTAGATGGCGACGCGGACGAACTTCCGCCGGCCCTCGCTGACGGCCTTGACGATGGCGGTGCGCTCAGCGCATATGGTGGAGCCCAAAGCGGCGTTCTCCACGTTGCAGCCCGTGAACACCGACCCGTCCGCGCACTCCAGCGCCGCCCCCACGGGAAAATGGGAGTAGGGCACATAGGCGTTTTGCGCGGCCTCCCGCGCCAGATTGAGAAGATCCCGGTCAGTCATGGCATTATCCCCCGTCTATAATTTACCGCCCCGCAGGACGGTCGTCGTCATATGGATAGCTCCATTATATTTATGGTATGCGTCCGGCGCAGACCCGTCAGTCCAGATTCACCTTCCAGTTGCGGATGTCCACGAAGAAGTTGTCCTGGTTGGGGCTGATGGTGCTGAGCACGCCCCGGTGGTAGAGCACCTGGGTCTTTTCAAAGCACACGGCGGTGATGGGCGCGGTCTGGGCGATGTACTGGTACAGGGTCTCGGTGCTGGCGGCCAGGGTGTCCGCGCCGCTGGCCAGGAAGGACTGGATGTACCCCACCAGGTTGGGGTCGGAGATGGAACCGAAGTTCAGGCTCCCGCCGGGGGCCACCAGCTGGGTCAGGTCCCAGTCGTTGCAGATCTTCACCTCGGCGTAATAGAGGTCGAAGCCCCCCTCCTGCAGCGCCGCGTCATAGTCGGCGGCGTTCAGCTCCCGCATGGTCACGTTGAAGCCCACGTCCCGGAGCACGCCGGCGATCTGCCGGGCGGCGGCCAGCTTGGCCGCGCTGTCGGAGCAGACCAGGAAAATGACGTTGGCGGGGATGCCCCCCAGCTCGACGACGCCGTCATAGTCCACGTCCGACACGTTCAGGTTGCTGAGCGCCGCGTCCAGACTGTCCCGGGAGTACTCCAGGCTTCGGGCCAGGGACTTGGGGTACAGGGCGCTGTTGGGATGGATGGGCAGCTCCGCCACCTCGGCGGAGCCCTGCATGGCGCCGGAGACGATGGTGGCCCGGTCGATGGCGTAGGTGACGATGTTGCGGTAGATGCTCTGGCCAAACACGGGACTGGCGGCGTTGTAGCCGATGTAGTGCATGTTGGTGGTGTCCACGTATTTGATGATGTTGGAGGTGGAGTAGCCCAGGCTGGACATATCCATGGGGTTGTTGGTCACCAGGTCCAGATAGGAGTCCTCGAAGGCCTGCAGGATGTCCTCTGAGGCCACGTACTTCTTCAGATGAATGGTGTCCAGGCTCATGGACCGGGCCCCGGGATAGTTGGGGTCCAGGGTCAGGGCGGTGCCCCGGCTGTTCAGCTTATAGGGCCCCGTGCCGGAGGGGAGGCTGTCATAGCCGCTGCCGCTCTCCACGCAGGGGATGGTCAGAAGCTCATAAAACCGCCAGTTGGGCTGGCTCAGAGTGACGGTGAAGGTCCCCTCGTCCAAATAGCCCGTGCCGGTGACATTGGCGAAGCGCTTGGCGTACCTGTCGCTGTACCGGGCCTGGTCGAGGGTGGCCACGGCGTCGGCGCCGGTCATATGGCCGCCGGAGTGGAACATCCGGGAGGTGTCTACCTGGAACGTCCAGTGCATGCCGTCGTCAGTCTGCCAGCCGGTGATCAGGTTGGGCTGGGCC
Organism: uncultured Oscillospiraceae bacterium; assembly: GCA_947631675.1. The sequence goes on along the minus strand of CANRMG010000169.1, from coordinate 1,411 downwards.
TCGAAGGAGCTGTCCGCGTTCACCAGGGTCTCGTACATGAGCATGCTCACCACCAGGTTCCAGTGGCTGTTGGTGGTGTAGGGGTTGAAGGACTCCCCGTCCACGCAGTTCAGGGAGAAGATGTGGTCCGCCTTATAGGTGTCCGCCAGCTCCTGGCCGATGCTCTGGCCCGCGGACGCGTCCGGGGTGGGGCTGGCCTGGGCCGCCTCCGATACCTCCACCGGCATCTCCATGTGCAGGTCGCACCCCGCCAGATTCAGGGCCATGGCCCCGGCCAGCAGGAGGCATATGGTTTTTTCCAGAAAAGACTTCATAGCATGATCAGATTGGCCTGGGACCCCCTGTCCGCCCCCATGGAGCGGTGGGACCAGAACCGGTCGGGATGGCACATGGTGCACACCCCCAGCTCGTCGATGTTCTCCTCCAAAAGGCCCAGCTGCAGGAGCCGTCTGTGCACCGCGCCGGGCAGGTCCAACCGGAATTTTCCCGGCGCAGCCTCGTCGGGCCCATAGAGCCCCGCGGTGTCGCCGCCCAGCAGCTTTTCCACCGCCTCCGGGACCTCCGGCCCCGTCTGGAAGCAGCACCGGCGTATGCCGGGGCCGATGGCCGCCCGGATACGCCCGGAGTCCGCCCCCAGGGATACCATAGCCGCCACGGCGTTTTTCTCGATGTCCGCCACCGTGCTGCGCCAGCCGCAGTGGACCGCGGCGATGACGCCGGCCTCGGGGTCCTGCATGAGAAGCGGCGTGCAGTCGGCGGTGAATACCGCGAGGGGCAGGCCCTTTTCGCTCGTCACGTATCCGTCCGCCTCATCCCAGGGGGCGGGCTCGCCGATGGGGTGGGCGTCCTCCCGGCAGGCGATGCGCACCGTCGTTCCGTGGACCTGCCGCCCGTGGACGAAGCGGGCGGTGTCGATGCCCGCCGCCGCGCCGAAGCGCCGCCAGTTCTCCTGCACGTTGGAAAGTGTATCGCCCCGGGTGGCGCTCAGGTTGAGACTGTCGAATATCCCCTGGCTCACGCCGCCCCGCCGGGTGGAGAACCCGTGGAGACAGGTGATGAGCTTGCTTTGCAGTATCTCCGCGGCCATGTCACTCATTGCGGCCGCAGCACTCTTTGTATTTCAGCGGCCGGCTGCCGTCGGCCTTCCACTTGCCGCAGGGGCACGGGTCGTTGCGGCCGGGCTTTTTGATCTTCTTGATGGGCTGGCGCTTCACGGATGCGTCGCCGCCCACGTTGTTGACGTTGGCCTTGGCGGCGGCCTTGCGCTCGATGGTCTGCTCCTTCCGGACCCGGACGGTGAAGATGCGCCGGACCACCTCGGCCTTGATGCCGGAGATCATGGCCTCGAACATCTCGAAGCCCTCCTGCTTGTAGGCGTCCACGGGCTTCACGTTGCCGTAGGCCCGCAGAC
>CANRMG010000168.1 GCA_947631675.1 uncultured Oscillospiraceae bacterium | reverse complement strand
TTTTCATGTTTTCCCCTCCTGTCCCGCCCTATCCCGGATATTCTCAATTATCCTGTCCCCGTACACCTGCGCCCTGCTCACCCGGGAGGCGGCGGAGGCGCTGAAGAGCGCGGCCGCCGACGCGGAGGAATTGGGCTACCGCCTGAAGGTCTATGACGCCTACCGGCCCCAGACGGCCGTGGACAACTTCGTCCAGTGGGCGGAGGACGTGGACGACACCCGTATGAAGGAATATTTCTACCCGGAGCTGGATAAGTCCGTGCTGTTTGACCAGGGCTACATCGCCGCCAAGTCCGGCCACAGCCGGGGCAGCACCCTGGACTTGACCCTCTTCGATATGGATACCGGCAAGGAGCTGGACATGGGCGGCATCTTCGACTACTTCGGGGAGCTGTCCCACCCGGACTACACCGGGGACTTGACGGAAGAGCAGATCGCCAACCGCAACGCCCTGAGGGACATCATGGTGGACAACGGCTTCAAGCCCCTGGACACGGAGTGGTGGCACTTCACCCTGGCCGACGAGCCCTATCCCGACACCTACTTCACCTTCCCGGTCAGCGGGGACTCCGTTGCGGCCCAGTAAGCGGCAGATAAATATAAGGAGGTATCGCCTGTGTCAGAGTATTTCGGCAAGGACACGCCCAAGCTGGGCTTTGGCCTGATGCGCCTGCCCAAAAAGGGCATCAAGACGGACATCGAACAGATGAAGCAGATGGTGGACCTGTTTCTGGCGGCGGGCTTTACATACTTTGATACCGCCTACATATACGGCTCCTCCGAATCGGATACCAAAAAGGCCCTGGTGGACCGCTACCCCCGGGAGAGCTATACCCTGGCCACCAAGCTGAACGCCATGATGGCGCCCACGGAGAAGATGGCCAAAAAGCAGTTCGACGAAAGCCTTCGGCGCACCGGCGCGGGGTACTTCGACTACTACCTGCTCCACGCCATGATGGAGAACAACTACGCCAAATACGACAAGTTCCATCTGTGGGACTACGTGGCCCAAAAGAAGGCGGATGGCCTCATCAAGCACTTGGGCTTTTCCTTCCACGCGGGGCCTCAGCTTCTGGACAAGCTGCTGACAGCCCACCCGGAGGTGGACTTCGTGCAGCTGCAGATCAACTACGCCGACTGGGAAAACCCCAAGGTGACATCCCGGGCCAACTATGAGATGGCCCGCTCCCACGGCAAGAGCATCGTGGTCATGGAGCCGGTGAAGGGCGGCAACCTGGCGGACCCGCCCGCGGCGGTGAAAAAGCTGTTCACGGACTACGCCCCCGACGCCTCTCCGGCCTCCTGGGCCATCCGCTTCGTGGCCAGCCTGGACGGGATCATCACCGTCCTGTCCGGCATGAGCAGCGTCTCCCAGATGGAGGACAATCTTTCTTACATGAAGGATTTTAAGCCGCTGAACGAGGACGAGCAGGGTATCATCCGTGAGGCGCAGCGTATCCTGGGCCATTCCGCCGCCATCCCCTGCACAGCCTGCCACTACTGCACAGACGGCTGCCCCAAGCAGATACCCATCCCGGACATCTTCGCCGCCGCCAACAAGCAGCTTGGCAACGGCCAGATGGCCCAGGCGAAGGAGAGCTACGCCGCCGTGACCGGGGAAGGCCACCGGGCCTCTGATTGTATCGGCTGCAAGCAATGCGAGCGGGCGTGTCCCCAGCACCTTCCCATCACCGAGCACCTGGCCCAGTGCGCCGGGATGCTGGAGAAGTAAAGAAGAGAAAAGCAAAGCGCACATACATGGCTCACGCCGTGTATGTGCGCTCTTGTTATGTGCCGGTCACATCACACGCCAAGCTTGGCCCGGCGGACAGTCTCTGTCTCGGTCCAGCTCTGGGAGGGCGTATACCCGGGCAGGGGAACGATCTTCTGGTGAATGGCGTCCAGGATCCAACTGGCCTGGGGGAAGAACTCGTGGTCAAACTCAAAGGGCGGCGTGATCCAGTTCTTGGCGCCCACCACCACGGGAGGCGCGTCCAGGTCGTCGAAGCACAGGCTCGTCAGGTTCCGGGCCACGTCGTTGAGGAACGAGCCCCTCTCGCAGGCGTCGCTGGCCAACACCACACGCCCGGTCTTGCGCACGGACTGGACAAGCTTCGTGTAGTCCAAAGGCACCAGGGAGTGCAGGTTGATGACCTCGGCCTCCATGCCGTACTTCTCGCTCAGCTCCTTCACCGCGTCCATGGCCCGGTAGAGGGTGGCGCCCACGGTGATAAGGGTGATGTCCTTACCTTGGCGGATGAGGTCTGTGTCGCCGATGGGTATCTCATAGCGCTCGGCGGGCACGCCGCCCTCGTGGAACTGCTCGCCCACGTCGTAGATGCGCTGGCTCTCGAAGAACACCACCGGGTCGGTGCCGTTCAGGGCGGACTCCATAAGGCCCTTGGCCTCCCAGGGGGTGGCGGGGAAGCAGACCTTCAGGCCCGGGATATGGGCGCAGAGGCTGGTCCAGTCCTGGCTGTGCTGGGCGCCGTACTTGGAGCCTACGGACACCCGCAGCACCACCGGCATCTTCAGGATGCCCGCGCTCATGGCCTGCCACTTGCTGAGCTGGTTGAATATCTCGTCACCGGCGCAGCCGATGAAGTCGGCGTACATCAGCTCGATCACCGCCCGTCCGCCGCACAGGCCGTAGCCCACGGAGGTGCCCACGATGGCCGCCTCGGAGATGGGGGCGTTGAAAAGCCGGCTGTGGGGAAGGGCGTCGGCCATGCCGCGGTAGATGGCGAAGGCGCCGCCCCAGTCCCGCACGTCCTCGCCGTAGGAGACCATGGTGGGGTCCTCGTAGAACCGGTCCAGCAGCACCTCGCTGATGGCGTCCCGGAGGTTGAAAAGCTTCAGCTTGCTGACGGGCTTGCCGTCCTTGCCGATGGGAGCGCGCTCCTTGGCCTTGATCTGCTGGTAGCGGGGGCACTCCTCCTTGGGCAGGGTCACCTCCGGCGCCCGGTCGTCCAGCACGGGGGCCTTCTCATTGGAGAACATGACCCGCTCCAGGTAGGCGGGGTCGGCGTTGAAGTCGGCGTAGGGGGACTCGGCCGGGTCGGAGGCGTGGCGGCAGATGGCCGTCATGCGCTCCACGGTCTCGTGCATGATCTCGTCGAAGCGGCTGTCGGGGGCCACGCCGGCCTCCACCAGGGCGGCGCGGTAGGTGACCACGGGATCGATGGCCCGCCAGGCCTCGATCTCCTCCTTGGTCCGGTAGGCGTTCTGGTCAGAGGTGGAGTGGCCGCACAGACGGTAGGTGATGGTGTCCAGGAGGATGGGGCCCTTGCCCTCGTGCAGCAGGGCCAGCTTCCGCTCCATGGCGTCCACCACGGCCAGGGGGTTATAGCCGTCCACGCGCTCGGCATACATCTGGGTGGGGCTGACGCCGGAGCCC
>CANRMG010000167.1 GCA_947631675.1 uncultured Oscillospiraceae bacterium | reverse complement strand
TCCGTGGGCAGGATGGCCATCATGAACACCAGCACGCCCATGCCGCCCACAAAGTGGGAGAAGCTGCGCCAGAACAGTATCCCCTTGGGCACCACCTCCACCTCGGGCAGCACGCTGGCGCCGGTGGTGGTGAAGCCGGAGATGATCTCGAACAGGGCGCTTATATAGTTTGGTATGGCGCCGGAGAACACGAAGGGCAGCGCTCCCACCAGGGAGATGACCACCCAGCTCAGCGCCACGGATACGAACCCCTCCCGGGGATGGAGGCTCCCGGTCTTTTTCCCGGTGGCCGCCAGATATAGCAGGCCCGACGAGGCCAGCGAGATCAGGATGGTCACCAGAAAAGGCTCCAGGCTCTCTCCGTACAGGGCAGCCACCGCCAGCGGCGCCAGCAGCAGGCCCCCCTCGATGCCCAGGATGCGGCTCAGTATGCTCGATACGATCCGATAGTTCACGCCCTCACCCTCGCAATATATCCTCCAGCCGGGCCATGCCCCGCCGGGTCGTCACCGCCAGCACGCTGTCGCCGGGGCGTATCTCGTCGCTGCCGCCGGGGATGAGACACCGGCCGTCCCGGATGATGGCCGCCACCAGCACGTCCGACCGGGTGGGCAGGTCCTTCAGGGCCACGCCCACGCAGGAGCTGCCCGCCGCCGCCCGGAACTCCAGCACCTCCAGCCGCCCGTCCAGGATGCGCCGAAGCATCTCCACGCCGCTGGCGCCGCTGGCGTTGTCCATGCTGCGCACATACTGCAACACCTGCTGGGCGGTGATGTACCGGGGCTGCACCGGCTCCTCCAGGCCGAAGGACTCGGCCAGGGAGATGAGGTGGTCCTCGTTGACCTTGGCGATGGCCTTGGGCACGCCCACGGACCGGGCGTAGGCCCCCAGGATGATATTGATCTCGTCGGAGCCTGTGATGGCCACCAAGGCGTCCACGCCCAGCAGGCCCTCCTCCTCCAGCACGTCCGGCCGGGAGCCGTCGGCGCAGATGACGTCCGCCTTGGGCAGCAGGTCCTTGATGTGGCTGCACTTGGCCGGGTCCTGCTCCACGAGCTTCACCCGGATGCCCATGCTGAGAAGCTGCCGGCCCAGGTAGATGCCCACGTGGCCGCCGCCCACGATCATCACGCTCCGGGCGCCCTTTTTGAAGATGGCCATGGCCTTGAAGAAGGCGTGGATCTCCCGGGGCGCGCCCACCACGTTCACGCTGTCGCCGGCCTTGAACACGAAGTCGCCGCCGGGGATGATCACGTCCTCCCCCCGGCGCACCGCGCAGATCAGCGTGCCGCGGTCAAAGCGGCCGTGGAAATTCTTAAGCTCCATGCCGCACAGGGGATTGTCCTCCATGAGCTTGAACTCCACCAGCTCCGCCTGGCCTTTGGCGAAGGACTCCACCTTCGCCGCCGAGGGGAAGCGCAGCACCCGGCTGATCTCCCGGGCGGTGTCCTGCTCCGGGTTGATGGTCATGGACAGGCCCAGCTCATCCCGCAGCAGTATCACCGCCTCGAAATGCTCCCGCTGGCGGACCCGGGCGATGGTGTGCTTCACGCCCAGCTTCCGGCCCATCATGCAGCAGAGGATGTTGGACTCGTCGGAGTCGGTGGCGGCGATGAGCAGGTCCGCCGTGGCCGCGCCCGCCAGACGCAGCAGCTCCAGGTCCACGCTGCCGTTGATGGTGATGGCGTCCAGGGTGGTGTTCACAAGGCCCACCCGCTCGCTCTTCCGGTCGATGACCGTCACATCGTGGCCCTCATGGGTCAGATACTGGGTCAGGGTGAAGCCGATCTTCCCCGCGCCCACTACGATGATATTCATAGGCCCTCCCGCAAAAAGGGAAAAATCCCGCTATTTTGACGGATACATCATAGCACCACGGCCAATTTCCGTCAAGAGAGCTTGTGAGCGGACGCCGAACGTGATATACTGACATTTAAATATAAATAATTTGACCATTGCATCAAAGGAGGACCCACCGCTATGAACAAGCACCTTATCGCCGCGCTGCTGTGCCTGACGCTGATCCTGTCCCTGCTGACCGGCTGCGGCGGCAGCAAGATCCAGAAGCTGGACGACGCCGACGCGGAAGCCGCCGAGACCCAGGCCGCCGATGAGCCCGAAGAGGCCGACGCTGAGGCCGAGCCCACCGATGAGCCCGATACCAACGCCGAGGCTACAGAGGAGCCTGAGCCCACGGCCACGCCCGTGCCCGGCCTGGGGCCCGAGGCCTACGACCCGGATACGGTGGTGGCCACCTTCAACGGCCAGGACGTGACCTGGCGGGAGTATTACTACTGGCTGAGCTACTATGTGGAGTATACCGCCTACCTGGCCAGTCTGGGGGCGTTCACCTTCACCGGCTGGGATGGCAGCGACATCGCCGCCGACAAGACCAACGCCGACGTGGTGCGCGTCAGCGCCTGGGGCAGCCTCGCCCAGTACCACGCCATCGAGGACCTGGCCGAGGAGCTGGGCGTGGCGCTGGATCAGGACGACCTGGACGCCATCGCCGACAACTTTGAGCAGAGCGCCGACGCCAACGGCGACGGCGACGGGGAGTGCACCGACGAGGAGATCACCGCCTTCGAGGGGTATCTGAGCGAGATGTTCATGGACCGGGCCCTCTTTGACCGGATGGGCGCGGCCAACGCCCTCTATGACAAATCCTTCGCCGCCCTGTACGGTGAGGGCGCCGCCGATTACCCCGACGAGGACGTGCTGACCTACGCCCAGGACCAGGGGATGCTCTGCTGCAAGCACATCCTCATCATGTCCATCGACCAGTCCACCGGCGAGGCCCTGTCGGAGGACGATCTGGCCGAGCGGAAGGAAAAAGTGGATGGGCTGTATGACCAGCTGGCCGCCGTGGCGGACGACCAGGACAAGCTGGTGGAGCTGTTCGACGAGCTGATGGCGGCCAACTCTGAGGACACGGGCCTGGCCATGTACCCGGACGGATACCTGTTCACCCCCGGCACCATGGTGCCCGAGTTCGAGGGCGCCACCGCCGCCCTGGCGGAGTACGGCCTGTCCGAGCCTGTGGAGTCCGACTACGGCTGGCACATCATCCTGCGCCTGCCCATCGACCCGGACCAGCCCGTCATGGGCAGCACCGGCTCCAGCTCCACCCTGCGGGCCAACGCCGCGGGCGAGGCCTTCCTGGGGCGCATCTCGGAGGTGTCCGACGGCGCCGAGGTGGTCTGGAAGGACGACTTTGAGAACGTGGACATCGGCGAGATCTTCGGCGAGGCCCTGAGCTGAAAAAATGAAAAACAAATGCAGCCCTGTCCGAATGCTCATGTGCGGTAAAGTAACACAATAATTTGATAGGCAACCGCCCCTATTCCGTAATTTGAAAGACCAGCTATAAAAAGTAGTATCCATATGGTAAAATATA
>CANRMG010000166.1 GCA_947631675.1 uncultured Oscillospiraceae bacterium | reverse complement strand
AGGCCCTGCAGGGGCATCATGGCGAACTGCATCACGCTGGTGAGGATGGTCATGGCCCCCACGGCCACGTCCCCGCCATATTTGAGAAGCGACGAGTTGAAGCACACGGAGATGACGCTCTCGCTGCCCTGCATCACGAAGGGGGCGACGCCCAGGGCCACGCAGGGTAGGGCCAGCTTCCAGCAGATGGGCAGGGTGTCTTTCTTGAGCCGCAGGATGCTCTTGGGCCCGGAGAGGAACTTCACCACCCACACGCAGGATATGCCCTGGCTTATCACGGTGGCCAATGCCGCGCCCCGGACGCCCATGTGCAGCAGGAAGATGAAGATGGGGTCTAAAATGATGTTGCATACCGCGCCGATGAGCACCGTGAGCATGCCCATCCTGGCAAAGCCCTGGGCGGTGATGTAGGCGTTCATGCCTAGGGTGAGCTGGACGAAGGCGGTGCCCACGGCGTAGATCTGCATATAGGAGGCGGCGTAGCCGATGGTATTCTCGCTGGCGCCGAAGGCCAGCAGCAACGGCCGGTGGAAGGCGAGAAGGACAGCCGTGATCACAAGGGAGACCGCCAGCTGCAGGGAAAAGCAGCTGCCCATGGTCTTTTCCGCCGTGGCGGTGTCGCCCTTTCCCATGAAGATGGAGGCCCGGGGCGCGCCGCCGGCGCTGATAAGGGCGGCGAAGGCGGACACGAACATGATGATGGGCATGCACACGCCCACGCCCGTCAGGGCCAGGTCGCCGGCCCCCGGCATGTGGCCTATGTAGATGCGGTCCACGATGTTGTAGAGCATATTGATGAGCTGGGCCGCGATGGTGGGGATGGCCAGCCGGAAGAGGAGCTTTCCCACGGGCTCGGTACCGAGAAAGCCGTTGTCGCTGTTCATGTTCACGCCTCCTTGGGGGATATATTTTAGCGCATCCCCCGGGGAGCGTCAAGGGCACCGGCCGTTGCGGCGGGCGGTGGGATGTGCTATACTGGAGAAAAAATCAAGGAGCATTCCGATATGACATACGATTTTGACAGGATCACCGAGCGCCGGGGCACCAACGCCGTGAAGTGGAACGTGGGCGAGGGCGAGCTGCCCATGTGGGTGGCGGACATGGACTTCATGACCGCCCCGGCCATCGTGGAGGCTGTGAAAAAATGCGCCGGCCAGGGCATATGGGGCTACACGGCCCTGCCCGACGCCTGGTACGACGCCTACATCGGCTGGTGGCGGGACCGCCACGGCCTTACCATGGAGCGGGACTGGCTGCTGTTCGCCACGGGCATCGTGCCCGCTATCGGCAGCGTCGTCCGGCGGCTCACCGCGCCGGGGGAGAAGGTGCTGATCCAGCCGCCGGTATACAACTGCTTCTTCTCCGCCGTCACCGACAGCGGCCGGCAGACGAAGGAGTGCCCGCTGGTATATGACGGCGGGACGTACAGCATCGACTTTCATGCCCTGGACGCGGCCCTGGCCGACCCTCAGGTAACGCTGATGCTGCTGTGCAACCCCCACAACCCCACGGGGAACATCTGGGACCGGGAGACTCTGGCGGCCATCGGCGGGCTGTGCGCCAAACACGGCGTGACGGTGCTCTCCGACGAGATCCACTGCGATGTGACGGACCCGGGCGTGGACTACGTGCCCTTCGCCTCCGTGTCGGAGGCCTGCCGGGATATGTCCGTCACCTTTATCGCCCCCACCAAGGCCTTCAACCTGGCGGGGCTGAAGACGGCGGCGGTGGCGGTGCCCGATAAGGCTCTGCGGGGCCGGATACAGGCGGCGCTGCACGCTGACGGGGTCAGCGAGGTGGGGGCCTTCGCCGTGGACGCGACGGTGGCGGCCTTCACCAAGTGTGGCGATTGGCTGGATGAGATGCGCGGGTACGTGGCGGAGAACAAGCGGACTGTGGAGGCGTTTCTGGAAAAGGAGCTGCCCCAGGTCAAAGCGGTGCCTTCCAAAAGCACCTATCTCATCTGGCTGGACTGCACGGCCCTGCCCGGGGACAAGAGCGGCCTGGCCCGGTATATCCGTGCGAAAACGGGGCTCTTCCTGAACGCCGGCGGGATGTACGGCGACGCCGGCTTCCTGCGCATGAATCTGGGCTGCTCCCGCGCCTATGTGCAGGACGGTCTCAAGAGACTGAAGGCCGGCGTGCTGGCCTGGGAGGGGGAGCACTGATGGAATATACGCTGACAAACGGCAAATACACTGCCGCCGTCACCACCAAGGGGGGCGAGCTCATATCCTTCCGGGACGAGACGGACCGGGAGCATCTCTGGCAGGGGGACCCGGATATATGGTCCGGCAGGAACCCCATCCTCTTTCCCGCCATCGGCGCATTGAAGGGCGGCGGGGCCGTCTTTGACGGGACGTTTTATCCCCTTTCCCGCCACGGATTCGTCCGGGGCCGGGAGTTCACTTTGGCGGAGCGGGGCGGGGACTTCGCGATGCTGGAGCTCACCGAGAGCAACGACACCTTGGCCCAGTATCCCTATCCCTTCTGTCTGCGGGTGCGCCATGAGCTGACGGAGGCGGGCTTCAAGACCTCTTTCACTGTGAAGAACATGGGCGATAAGCCCATGCCCTACTGCATCGGCGGCCATACTGCCTATCTGTGCCCGCTCTATGAAGGGGAGGCCTTCGAGGACTATTCCCTGATATTCGACGAAAAGGAGGACGCCGGTTCCATCGCCGTGGTGGAAGGCGGCCTGCTGGCCCGGCGGTATCTTGGCGCGCCCCGGCTCCGGGGAGAGAACGTCATCGACCTGCGCCACGAGATATTCGACGGGGCGGACACGCTCATCTTCGACGGCCTCAAATCCAAAGCGGTGATGCTGCTGAACCGCAAAACAGGGAAGGGCACCCGGGTGACCTTTGGGGACTTTCCCATGCTGGGCATATGGACCATGCCCCACAAGAAGGGGCCCTACCTTTGCATCGAGCCCTGGCAGGGCTGCGCGGGGTATGAGGACGAGAGCGGGGCGTTCCTGGACAAGGCACACTGCGTCGTGCTGGCCCCTGGCCAGGAGCGGGCCCATAGCTTCTCGGCGGAGATATAGTCGGAGCACGCAAGCTAGGTATCCCTTTACCGCAAGCGGCAAAGCTCAAATGGCTCGCGGCTCCTCCTTTTCCCCGCGCGACCCGCTGCGCTGGGCTCGCGTGGGGACCCCATTAAGGATAAAGAAAGCCCCGGCTCGATGAGCCGGGGCTTGATGCTGCATTGGTTGATTACAGGAGCTTGATCAGGTTGAAGGCAGCCACCAGACCGCAGAACATGATGGAGACGGTGGAGCAAAGCTTGATCAGGATGTTCAGGCTGGGGCCGGAGGTGTCCTTGAAGGGATCGCCCACGGTGTCGCCCACGACGGCCGCCTTGTGCTGCTCGGAGCCCTTGCCGCCGTGGTTGCCCCGCTCGATGTACTTCTTGGCGTTGTCCCAGGC
>CANRMG010000165.1 GCA_947631675.1 uncultured Oscillospiraceae bacterium | reverse complement strand
ACCCTGGACCGGGGCGGCAACCTGGTGATACCCTCCTTCGCGGTGGGCCGGACCCAGGAGATGCTCTACTTCATCCGGGAGATAAAGCTCAATAACATGGTCACCGGCCACGGGGATTTTCCCGTGTATGTGGACAGCCCCCTGGCCAACGAGGCCACGGGCATATTCCTCCAGTGCGACAGGGTCTATTTTGACCCGGACACCCAGGCCCTGCTGGACCAGGGGGTAAACCCCCTGGTATTCCCGGGGCTCAACGTCTCCGTGTCCAGCGAGGAGTCCAAGGCCATCAACTTCAACAAGGACCCCAAGGTCATCATCTCCGCCAGCGGCATGTGCGAGGCCGGGCGCATCCGCCACCACTTGAAGCACAACCTCTGGCGGCCGGAGTGCACGGTGCTGTTCGTGGGCTATCAGGCCGGCGGCACCACCGGTCGGGCCATCCTGGACGGGAAGGAGAAGATCAGCCTCTTCGGCGAGGAAGTGGCCGTGAAGGCGGAGATATGCTTCTTCCCCGGCAAGAGCGGCCACGCCGACAAGGACGGGCTCATCAAGTGGATCACCGCCTTTGAGAAAAAGCCGGAGCTGGTGTTCGTCAATCACGGCGAGGACGAGGTGTGCCAGAGCTACGCCGCATGCCTGCGGGACGAGTACGGCTTCAACACCTTCGCCCCCTATTCCGGCACCATCTATGACTTGGCGGCGGGCCAGTTCATCGAGACCCCCGCCGGCATCCCCATCGTGAAGAAGACCTCCAAGCAGGCGCGGAACGACGGCGTGTTCGCCTCGCTCCTGGCGGCCTGCCAGCGGCTCACGGAGATTGCCAAGGGCTGCAAAGAGATCCCCAACAAGGAGCTGACCAAGCTCACCGGCCAGATCAACTCCCTGGCCGACAAGTGGGCCGGCTGGGCCAAAAAGAAGTGATGAGAAAACACCTGAAGCGCTTCGAGGACGAGCAGATCATCCTCACGGCCAAGTCCGGCTGGCGCAGCTATATACTCCCCGCCATCATCCTGGCCCTGTATGTCTTTTGGATATACGAGGCCCTGCAGACGGAAGGGGTGGACAGGCTAGTGCACCTCATCGCCCTCATCGCGGTGGGGGTGGAGCTGGTGCGCTTCTGCGCCCTGCGGCTGAAGGCCTTCCTGGTGCTCACGGACCAGCGGGTCTACGGGGAGACGGGCTTTCTCGTCATCCGCACCATGGAGGTGCCTTTGGACAAGGTGGGGGGCGTGTACGTGGAGCAGAACCCCCTGGGCCGGCTCACCGGCCGGGGCACCGTGGCCATCAGCACGTCGGGCAGCCTCTTTGAGTTCGACCACATCCCCGATGCCATCCATGTCCGGGACGCCCTCATGGAGCAGGTGGATAGGGTGCAGTCGGAACTGGACAGACAGAAGGACGCCGATATGGCTCACGCCGCCGCCCGTGTCCGTGGCATGCACCGCCGGAGGATGAGAGGATAGGTAAAGCGGGCAAAGCGCGGCCTGGCCCGACAGAGCGTCGGAGCACGCAGACCAGGTCTCCCTTTGCCGCGAGAGGCAAAGCTCGAAAGGCCCGCGGCTCCTCCTTTTCCCCATGAAACCCGCTTCGCTGGGCTTTCACGGGGGCCCATTTGCACACCAGCCGCGCGTCGGAGCACAAATAAATAAGAGAGACGCTTCTTTGGAAGCGTCTCTCTTTTGGTTCATCATGAAAATCAGCTCTGCTCCCCGGCGGGCTCCGGCGGGGCGGGAAGGGCCTCGTCCGGGGCAGGAGGGGCCTCGTCCGGGACGGGTGTCACCGGCGTTTCCATCATGGTCATGGCGGTGTAGGCCAGCGCCAGCGCCAGAGCGGCCGCGTTGGCGACGGCGCCGTAGCGCATGGGCAGCAGGTAGCGCATTTTGAGATAGGCGTGGTACCCCAGCAGGGAGCCGAAGCTGACGCACAGCGCCGCCGGCGTGAATACCGGCGCCGACACGGCCAGCACCACCGTCAGGATGTCCGCCACGAAAAAATACCGGTCGTGCATGTGGGGCAGGAAGAAGGGCACCCCCAGGCAGAACAGCAGCGCCGCCCCAAAGAGGGTCCTGTTGTTGAGGTTTTTGAGCCGGATGACCAGCCAGACATAGATGCCGCTGCAGAAGAAGAACGTCAGCACGATGCCCACCCGGGCCGCGGCGCCGTTGGTCATGGCGTTGAAGTCGAAAAGGGCGTAGAGGGTGGAGGCGTTGTAGTTGAGCCCGTCGCCGATGGTGCCCGTGTTGCGGGCGTACAGCGTCAGAAGTTCCCAGAATCCCCGGCCCGCGAACACGGCGGGCAGGATGGAGGCGATATACACCGCCGGGAACACGAAGATGTGCCGGACCTTGATGCGGCCGGAGACGAGAAACAGGAAGTACACCGGCAGCAGGAATACGCCCTGGAGCTTGAAGGATACCGAGAGCGCCGCACATGCCACACTGAGGCCCGGCCGCTCGTCCAGCGCCAGGTATACCGCCAGCACCGCGAAGGCGGCGTAGATGCAGTCGCACTGGCCCCAGAGAGCGCCGTTCAATACCACCGAGGGCAGCCACAGTACCAGCAAAAACGCCGCCAGCTTCCGGGTGGGGGAGCCCTCCGTGAGCACGCCCGCCAGGCGCATGGCTCCCCAGGCCAGCACCACGTCGAAGAAGATGCTCAGCAGCTTCACCAGCAGCAGGTCCCGCACTGGGCTTATAGAGATCAGGGACAGGAAGTAGAGATAGGGCACGTTGTAGTTGCAGCTCCATATCTCCTGGCCCAGGCCCTTCCAGGGGCCCGCATCCCGCAAGGCCTGGATCCATACCTTTATCCAGTCCTGGTAGTCCAGCGTCTCGTAGGTCAGTACGCTGTAGCGCAGCACGAAGGCCAGCGGCACCAGCGTCAGTATAAGTATCTGGTGGGTCCGGTCCTTGAAAAGTCCATCCCGCCACAGCAGCCACAGGGCGAACAGCAGCACGAAGTAGAGCCCGATGGTGGCCCGATAGTCCAAGAAAAGCCCCCCTCACAGGAAAAAAGCGGCGGACAGTCCGCCGCGGAAAAGTTCACAAAATTTGTCTTGACAGGCAGTATTAAAAAATGATAGAATAATTTGCTATGCTCAAAAGGATGGGCCTTAGCTCCCATCCTCATCGTCTGTATTTTACCACATTGACAGAAAAAATCAAGACGAAAGACAAATTTTGTAACAACTTACCCTGGCGTATCATTATACCGAAGGAGTGATCGAAACACATGCCGAAGGAAGTCCGCTATGGCAAGACGGTGCGGCAGAGCTTTGCCCGCGTCGATGAGATCCAGGATATGCCCAACCTGCTGGAGATCCAGAAGAACTCCTACAAGTGGTTCCTGAACGAGGGCCTGCGGGACGTGTTCCGGGACGTGGCCACGGTCACGGACTACTCCGGGAACCTGGAGCTGTCGTTCGTGGACTACAC
>CANRMG010000164.1 GCA_947631675.1 uncultured Oscillospiraceae bacterium | reverse complement strand
CTCTTCTGGGCACTTTATCTTCCCTCCTTCATAAGAATGAATTCACCGGTACTCGAAAGTGTCTTTCGACTTCCGTTTGCGCCCTGGCGTTCCCTATATTATATAGGTACCAACAGGGACGCTGTTGGGGATATGCTTTACTTCTTGGGACGCTTCGCACCGTACTTGGAGCGAGCCTGACGGCGGCCGTCCACGCCCTGGGTATCCAGGGAACCGCGGATGATGTGGTAACGCACGCCGGGCAGGTCCTTCACACGGCCGCCGCGGATCATCACCACGGAGTGCTCCTGCAGGTTGTGGCCGATGCCGGGGATATAGGCCGTCACCTCGTAGCCGTTGGTGAGACGCACACGGGCGATCTTCCGCAGAGCGGAGTTCGGCTTCTTAGGGGTGGAAGTACGAACAGCGGTGCAGACGCCGCGCTTCTGGGGAGAGGACAGATCGGTCTCCCGGTTCTTCAGGGTGTTGAGGCCCTTCTGCATAGCGGGGGAGGTGGACTTGTAGGTCACCTGCTGTCTGCCCTTGCGGACCAGCTGGTTAAAAGTAGGCATTGATTTTCCTCCTTTCCTCAAAAATTCACGCTATCACGCAAAATAGGATTTTAACAGATAATCCCTGACGTGTCAAGGAAAAATCACCGTATTTCGGATGTTTTTACGGGAACAGGCTGTCGTAATCATAGGCCCCGTACCAGTCCCGTATCCGGCCGAAGCAGCCGTCCAGGTCTTCCGCCGTCAGCTCATGCTCCCCTGCTGCCATCTGGTCCAGGAGCTGGGCGCTGACATCCTCGTCAAAGTGGAACATGTCTTTATAGCGCGACAGGTCCCCGGTCACATCAAACTCGTCGCAGAAGGAGAATACCCGGATGTTATCCGCGGTCAGAAGCTGCTCCGCTGCGGCCTGCTGGATGTCGATCTGCCGGTCCAGGGCGCCCAGGCGCTGCTCCATGTCCCACCACACCACGCTGTAGGGCGAGAAGAAGAGATAAAAGGTGGTATCGGGATGGGCGCTTGCCAGGTCCAGGATGTTGGCCGCCAGGTTCTCCCGGAGGGCCTGCCGCTCCTCCGCCGTCACGGACAGGGTCTGGCCGCTTGGCTCCGGCCGGTCATACCCTGCCAGCACCGCGTCCTTTCCGAAGACGCTGCCCTCCATCCAGTTGGCGTACTCGTCGAAGCTGGTGGTGTCCCGGCCGTAGGCCGTATAGGCCAGCGTCTCCGTCAGGTGGCCCAGAAGCACGTCCTTGTTCAAGAGGTAATCCACGTCATTGAGAGGCTCGTCGTCATAGAGATAGGCCGGATAGTCCTCATAGGTGAGGGCGTCCTTGTCCTGGACGAGGCAGAACTGGTCCAGGCTGAACAGGACGTATTTTATGTCCGGGTGGGTCTTAAAGGCCCGCTCCAGGTTCTCCCGTATCTCCCGGAAGGTGGCCCCCGAATAGGAGGTCTTGACGGCGCTGACGCCAAACAGCTCGTCGAACTGGGATGTTTTGAAGTTCTCCGTCATGGACGTGCCGGTGATGACAGCGTCATAGTCGAAGTGGCGGACGATGCCGTCGTTCTGGTATCGCTCGTCGTAGATGGCGTAGCTCAAGCCTTCCAGGGGGGCGTGGAAGTGGAACAGCGGGTCGATCACCGCCGTTATCACGGCCGCCATGGCCAGGATGAGCCCCGCCGCCAGGAGGCATATCAGGGTCCATTTTTTACTCTTCATGCCCCGCCTCCTAGAAGTTGAAGTAGAGGAACGTGCTCACACCGGAGAAGGACAGCACGCACCACACCAGCAGCACGACGGTGACCGCGCCCCGCTTCCACTCGGGCGCGAAGGCGCAGGCGCGTTCATAGGCGTTCCGCCGGGCCAGCAGCCAGGCCGCCAGAATAAAGAACACCGTCATGAACGTATAGGGCCACAGCGTCCCCATGCTCTGGCGCAGGATGCGCTCGGCCAGGAACCGGCACTCCGCCAAGTTGAAGCATTCCGCCATCTCCGGGGCCACCGGCCCGGGGGCCAGGGTGAATATCCGGCCCAGGAGGCGGCCCGCGTCGGCGATGGAGTCGGCCCGGAACAGCACCCACGCCAGCGTCACAAAGAGAAACGTGATGAGCCAGCCCATGGCCTTGGGCAGGCCCTCGAAGAACTTTTTGAACCGCCGGGTGAGGACGGAGAAGGCCCCGTGCACCGCCCCCCACAGCACGAAGGTCCAGTTGGCCCCGTGCCACAGGCCGCTGACGAGGAACACGATCATCATATTGAGGTAGGTCCGGCCCTCCCCCTTCCGGCTGCCGCCCAGGGGGATATAGACGTACCGGGTGAAGAACCGGGTCAGGGTCATATGCCACCGATCCCAGAACTGGGTGATGGTCCGGGCCTTGTAGGGGGAGTCGAAGTTGCGGGGCAGGTCGATGTTCATCATCTTCCCGATGCCCATGGCCATGTCGCAGTAGCCGCTGAAGTCGAAGTATATTTGAATGGTATAGCTGAGAGCCGCCGCCGCCGCGCTGAGGGCGGAGAGCGTCGGGATGTTGGCGAAGCCCCAGTTGGCGGCGCTGCCGAAGGTATCCGCTATGAGCACCTTTTTGGCCATACCCATGGCGAACAGGTAAAGCCCCATACCGAAGCTGTCCCAGTCCAGACGGCGCCTGGCCTCGTCCCGGAACTGGGGCACCAGCTCGTCGTGGGTGACGATGGGCCCGGCGATGAGCTGGGGGAAGTAGGTGACGAAAAGGGCGTAGTCCAGAAAGCCGTAGTCCCCCACCTGACCCCGGTAGGCGTCGATGACGAAGGAAAGCTGCTGGAACGTGAAAAAGCTGATACCCAGGGGCAATATCAGCCGCCGCAGGGGCAGGTCCGCCCGGAACAGGGCGTTTATGTTCTCCGTGAAGAAGTCGAAGTATTTATAATAGAAAAGGACGCCCAAATCAAAGATGAGCGCCGCGGCCAGGGCCAGCCGTCTGCCGGTCCCCTTCCCTGCCCTGGCCATGGCCCGGTAGAGGCTGTAGTTCACCAGCACGCTGGAAAGGATGATAGGCAGGTAGGCAATGTTGAAGTACCCGTAGAACCACAGGTCCATCCCCAGCAGGAACACATGGGCGGCCCGGCTGGTCCTAAGCCGGTTCAGCCCGAAGTATCCCAGAACGGTCACAGGCAGGAACAGCAGTATGAAGATGTAGGAATTGAACAGCACCGCCGTTCCTCCTTCCTGAAAACCGCAAGCGCCCATCCGCCCCGGAAGCCCGGGACGGATGGGCTTTTTGCTTATGAGCGCATATCAGATGGCGTTGGTCCGGCCCACCAGAGCGGACAGGTCCACGTACTCGTCGGCCTCGGCGGCCTTCTCCTCGTCCGTCTCCACGCCCACGTCCTGGTACATCTGCAGGCCGGAGCCGGCGGGGATCAGCTTGCCGATGATGACGTTCTCCTTCAGGCCCACCAGGTGGTCCACCTTGCCCTTGAT
>CANRMG010000163.1 GCA_947631675.1 uncultured Oscillospiraceae bacterium | reverse complement strand
CATGGGGGTGTACCGGGCCATCGCTTCTCTCCCCTTCGCCAGCCTCTGGGCGGGCAGCGTGCCATCGGTGCTGTTTTTGGTGTTCGTATACGCCCTGATCGGTCTGTGGCTCCTGGCCCGGAAGCAGGACCGGCACGTCCGGGCGGACGTGCCCCTGTGCCTGGCTCTCATGGCCCTGGGCCTGACGCTCATGGCCGGGAAGCTGGCCATCCCCGCCGGACAGGGCCGTCTGGCCGTGCTGGACGTGGACCAGGGCCAGTGCGTGGTGCTGGCGGACGATACCTGCGCGGTGGTGGTGGACTGCGGCGGCAGCGGTCTTGACAACGCCGGGGACACGGCCGCCAACTATCTGCAGAGCATCGGCCGCACCCGGCTGGATCTGCTGGTGCTGACCCACCTGCACGAGGACCACGCGGGCGGCGTGGAGACCCTTCTGTACCGCACGAAGGTGGACAGGCTGGTCCTGCCCGCGGACGCGGACGACGGCGACGGCCTCTATGAGCGCATCCTCTCCGCGGCCCGGGCCCGGGGCACGGAGGTCATGGAACTCGCCGAGCCCCGGCACATGGAGGTGGGCGGCGTCTCCCTGGACCTGTTGCTGCCCAAGGCGGGCAGCAACGCCAACGAGCGTGGCCTGGTGGTCCTGGCCCGGGCGCTGGGCGCCCGCGCCCTCATCATGGGCGACGCGGGCATGGACACGGAGATGGCGCTGCTGGCCGACGGCCTGGTGCCGGACGTGGACATATTGGTAGCGGGCCATCACGGCTCCAAGACCGCCTCGGGGGCATTGTTCCTCCGGGCGGCACAGCCAGAGACCGCCGTGATTTCCGTGGGCTATAACAGCTTCGGCCAGCCTGCGGAGGAGACACTGGCACGGCTCAATACATACTGCGGTACCCTCCGGCGCACGGACACGGAGGGGAACGTCATCATCAAGCTCCGGGAGGGAGGCACGGCCCATGGCGGCTAAGGAAAAACAGACGATGGACTACGGCGCCCAGATACGCGCCCTCCGCCAGGACGGCCCTCAGCGGGTCTATATCCTCCGGGGCGAGGAGGACTACCTGCGGGACAGCTACCTGGCGGAGCTGAAAAAGCTGTGCTTCGACGATGGCACCGAGGCCTTCAACTATCACCGCATCCAGGGCCCCGGCCTGGATCTGGGCCTGCTGCGGCAGAGCGTGGAGGCCATGCCCTTCATGGGTGAGCGCACCTTCACCGAGGTCCGGGACTTGGACGTGAACCGCACCGGCGCCTACGACGCCGAGGGGCTGAAGGACTTTCTCGCGGACGTGCCCGACTGGGCCACCATCGCCTTCGTCTTCTCCCCCGGCTACGCCCCCGACAACCGGCTGGCCGTGGTGAAGGCCATGAAAAAGGCCGGGCCCGACATCGCCTTCACCAGCCCCGGCGAGGCGGAGCTGCTGCGCTGGGTGGTCCGGCGGGCGGAGAGTCTGGGAAAGCGGATGGACGGCTCCACCGCCAGCTACCTCATCTGGGTCTGCGGGGACAGGATGAACGCCCTCATCCCGGAGATCACCAAGATCGCGGGCTACGCCGCCGGCGACACCATCACCCGCGCCCACATCGACGCCGTGGCGAAAAAGGCCCCGGAGACCACCATCTTCAACCTGACCGACGCTCTGGGCGCCGGAGGTTACGACAAGGCCGCCCGGCTCATGGCGGACCTTCTGGCGGACAGGGACGAGCCACTCCCCAAGCAGATCGCCATGATCAGCGAGCAGTTCCGGCGGCTGTACGTCGCCCGGGTGGCGGCGGACAGCGGCCAGGGCGAGGCGTTCATCACCGCCTGCGTGCCGGAGCTCACTGGCCGGAGCTACCCTCTGCGGCTGCTGCGCCAGGCCGCCCGGAACTTCTCTCAGGACAGGCTGGCCCGGGCCGTGGGCTTTTGCGCAAAGTGCGACTACGCCATGAAGGACACAGGCGGCGAGCCGGAGGCTCTCATAAAAGAGCTGCTGCTGCATCTGGCCATGGACCGGGCATGAAGAAGCTCAAGATCAAAGAGGCCATCGTGGTGGAGGGCCGGTATGACAAGGCCGCGCTGGCCAACGTGGTCGATACGGTGATCGTGGATACCGCCGGCTTCGGCGTCTTTTCCAACAAGGAGAAGCTGGCCCTGCTGCGCCGCCTGGCCCAGGCCCGGGGCCTCATCGTCCTGACGGACAGCGACGGCGGCGGTTTTCTCATCCGCAGCTTCTTGAAAAGCGCCATCGACCCCAAACTGGTAAAGCACGCCTACATCCCCGATGTGCCCGGCAAGGAAAAGAGAAAAAAAAGCCCCTCCAGGGAGGGACTTCTGGGCGTGGAGGGCATGGGCCCTGAGATATTGGAGGCCGTTCTGCGCCGGGCCGGGGCCACCATAGACGGCGTTCCGTCCACGGGCTGCGTGCCGAAGCTCACCAAGGCGGAGATGTATGCCCTGGGCCTGGCCGGTCAGCCGGACAGCGCCGCCCGAAGGGCGGCCCTGCAAAAGGCCCTGGACCTGCCCGCGGGGCTCACCGCCAACGGCCTTCTGGACGTGCTGAACGCGCTTGTGAGCCGGGAGGAGCTCACCGCTCTCGTTGGGACGCCTCCACGATGACGAGCCCTATGCCCGCCAGCAGCAGCACCCCCGCCGGCGTATCCCCCAGTGCCCGGGCCAGCTGGTAGGTATAAAAATTCCTCACCCCCGGCTCCCCGGCGAACAGGCACAGCGCGAACCCGGCAAAGGCCATCAGGCAGCAGAGGGCCAGGATGATCCGCACCGCCATGAGCCCTGCCGGCGATATATCCTTGAAGGTATGTAAAAACTTTTTCATGGGCCCATCATAGCCCTTTTTCCCGCCCCCGGCAACGGACAGTTTCTGCCGGGGGCGTCTTTCTTTTCCAGGAGCATAGAAATATAGTCGTAGTTTTTGCACATATCATACAAATTGCGATAATTTTACCAAAAACAGAAAGTTTTGTTTGAAAAAGTATACGAAACAGTATATTATAAGGTCAGCGAAGTTTGCAAAATATTTTAATAGGAGTGATCGTCGCCTATGTTTGAAAATCTGTTCTGGATCGGCTTCGCCGGTGCGGCCGTGGCCCTGCTGTTCGCGCTGATGCAGCGCAACAAGGTCATGCGCGCCAGCGAAGGCAATGAGAGGATGGTAAAGCTGGCCTCCGCCATCCGCGAGGGCGCAAACGCTTACCTGAAGGCGCAGTACACCACCGTCGCAAAGGTGTTCTGCGTGGTGTTCGTGATCCTGCTCGTCATGGCCTTCGGCACCAACGGGCAGATGCTCCCCAAGGTCACCCCCATCGCCTACCTGACCGGCGGTATCTGGTCCGTGCTGGCGGGCTTCATCGGCATGAAGATCGCCACCAACGCCAACGCCCGTACCGCCAACGCCGCCAGCGAGAGCCTGAACAAGGGCCTGAACATCGCCTTCTCCGCCGGCTCCGTCATGGGCTTCGT
>CANRMG010000162.1 GCA_947631675.1 uncultured Oscillospiraceae bacterium | reverse complement strand
CTGAAGGTCGGCGCTTCCCCCACGCCCCACGCCGAGATCCTGGAGTTCGCCAAGGACATCCTGGCCGAGCAGGGCATCGAGCTGGACATCGTGGAGTACACCGACTATGTGCAGCCCAACCTGGCCGTGGAGAGCGGGGACCTGGACGCCAACTACTTCCAGCACACCCCCTATCTGAACACCTTCAACGAGGAGAACGACACCCATCTGGTGAGCGTGGGCCTGGTCCACTATGAGCCCTTCGGCATCTATCCGGGCAAGACCGCCTCTCTGGACGAGCTGGAAGACGGCGCGCAGATCGCCATCCCCAACGACGGCTCCAACGAGACCCGCGCTCTGCTCCTGCTCCAGCAGGAGGGCCTGCTCACCCTGAAGGAGGGCATCGACGCCTCCTCCAACGCCACCAAGCTGGACATTGCCGAGAATCCCCACAACTTTGAGATCGTGGAGCAGGAGGCCGCGCAGCTGCCCCTGTCCCTGGAGGACGTGGACATCGCCGTCATCAACGGCAACTACGCTCTGGACGCCGGCCTGAACGCCGGTACCGACGCCCTGGCCGTGGAGGACGCCTCCGGTGACGGCGCCGTCACCTACGCCAACATCCTGTGTGTCAAGGAGGGCAACGAGGACAACGAGGCCGTCCAGGCTCTGCTGGAGGTCCTGCAGTCCGAGGAAGTCGCCCAGTTCATCGCCGACACCTATGAGGGCGCCGTGGTGGCCATCACCGGCGCTGACGAGGCCGAGGCTGAGGAGCCCGCTGCCTGAGTAAGCGTAATATAAAACCGCCCTTCCCCCAAAGGGGAGGGCGGTTTTTCTGTGCCTCTATGTTTACAGCAGGGGCTTTCCGTAGGTATCGTCCCAGACGAAGTCGGCCAGCTCCTTCCGGGGCCGGGGCTTGGGGTCCTGGGCGGGGACGCCCAGAGGCGTCAGGGCCACCAGCCGAAGGTTCTCCGGCAGGCCCAGAAATTCCTTGATGGGCTGTTCGTCGAACCAGCCGATCCAGCAGGTGCCAAGGCCCATCTCCGTGGCGGCCAGACAGGCGTTCTCCAGACAGATGCCAATGTCCGTCATGTAATAGGGCTTGCCTTCCTCGTCGCCGCTCTGGGCCGGGTCGGCGGCCACGGCGATGAAGTAGGGCACGTTCTCAAAGACCCCGGTCTGGCGGGGATTGTGGTGCAGCAGCTCTCCCAGGGCCATAATGCGCTCCCGGTCGGACAGGACGATCACTTGCCAGCACTGCATGTCCTTCCAGGAGGGGGCCAGGTGGATGGCTTCCAGGAAGGTCATGAGCTGCTCCCTGGAGACGGGGGCGTTTTCATACACCCGGATGCTGCGGCGTTTTTCGATGGCTTCCATTACGTTCATGGTGTGTTCCTCCGTGATATATCATTGTCCGGCGCTGAGCCGGGTCAATTCCTCCATCAGGGGCGCGCATATCTCCTCCACGGCGCCCTCCTGGGTGAATAGCCGCAGGCCGCAGCTGTCTAGCACGTCCAGATACTGCTCCGTGTAGGCGTCATGACTCATCACCTGCTCCCACAGGCCCACCCCGGAGGGCAGGTCCGTCTGGGCCTCGTCCCATATCTGGATGGCGGCCAGGGCGGAGACGGCGTAGCTTATATAGTAAAGATATCCGCCAGGAGCCGGGAGAGATCCTCTGTATCCATATCCGGCTGGGCGTATACCGCCCGCTGGAACTCATCGTAGACACACCCTTCTATCACCGCCTCCACCAGATCGCACAGCACCGCGAACCGGGCCGCATCCGCACCCTGGTCATAGATGTCGTCATAGCAGAAGGTGAACAGGGCCTCCAGACCGGTGGAGTGGATCTCCATCAGGTCGAGACAGCCGTCGCCCAGCAGCATGTTGGCCGGGGGGTAGAGGTACAGCCTGGTGAAGTGGCCGAACTCATGGGCCAGGGTGGTCAGGTCGTAGAAGTCGCCGGCCATGCTCATAAAGATGAAGGGGCGGCCGTATTCGGATAGATAATCGGTATAGTTGGAGGCCACCCGGTCGTCCCCGTAGTCCACGTCGACGAGCCCGCCGGCGGTCATGCCCTCCCAGACGTCCGCCAACGCCGGGTCCAGCTTTTCCGCACCCAGCCGCAGGGCCTGGAGGAGCCCGTCGGCATCCAGCGGGGGAGAGATGCTGTCGGTCTCGTTCCACATATCCGCGTAGTAGAGGTCCCGGTAATAGGCCCGGGCAATGGGCTTTACCGCGTCGCAGAGGGCTTGGGCGTCCTCGCCGGTGTAATCCCGCAGGTAGGTCTGCTCATAGGCCAGGTCTGTATAGCTGTCGTAACCCTCCAGCTGGGCCAGCTCTGCCCGGAGCCGGATGAGCTGCTGGTATATGGGACCGACCTGTTCTGCGATGGCCCGCTGCAGGCCCATGAACACCTCCAGATAGCCGTCATAGTCCTGATAGGCCAAGTTCGTGCCCTGAAAGCCGTCGATCATGTCCAGTGTCCAGCTCTGGCCCAGGTAGGTATACTCCACCTGGTCCACGGCGTTGATGCGCTCATAGTATTCGTCCGACAGCTCCGTCTCCCGGGCCAGAAGCTCTTCCTCCCGGGCGGTCAAGGGCACATAGCCGGTGAACAGGTCCGCCAGGCCCTGGCCCACATGGTCCGTCAGCTGGCTGGCGCAGGGGCCCTCCAAGGCTTCATGGCAGGCGGTGAGAAAACTATCTTCCATGCCGGCGCAGAGGTTGTCGCTGTAGACGGATTCGTCGGACCAATATCCGTCCGTCACGTCGGCGCTGAAGTGGATATAGGCAAGCTCTGCCATGGTCTTTGCATGGACGAGCCGACCGTAAAGGTCGTCGTACAGAGCCAGGAGGGCCTGGCTGTCCGTACCGGCCGCCAGGGCGCTGAACTGCTCCAGGTCCTCGTTGAAGGGCCCGTCGTCGCAGTGCTCATAGGCCATGTCATCCCAGGAAACGGCGTCCTGTCGGGCCTCGGCCGACGGGGCCAGTACCGGCAGGTCCCCGCCGGGCTGAAGCACGTCCCCGGACGAGACGAGCCGGTCCTGCCGCCGGGCGATGCTGTTCCGCAGGCCGGAGAGACTGTCCGAGGTGGTGAAGGCCAGAAGGAAGGCCAGAAAGAGCGTCAGGATCGTTTGCATGGGTGACCTCGCTTTGCGTTGTGGTGGTATGTGGATATTCTGCGCAGGGGAGGCAATGGCATACATCATTATAATATATCACATTTTAGCACAGTCCGGCAGAAAAGGAAATACCATCCCCGGCGGGCGGGCAAATTGACTTTTCCTGAGCTGTCCAGTATAATAGCAGTCCATGCGCAATGAGGGAGGACAGCCGTGAAGAAGGACCTTGCCCACAAGTTCATAGGGGACAGGCGGTTTTATCGCCGGGCGCTGACGGTAGCGCTGCCCATTATGCTCCAGAACACGGTGACGAATTTCGTCAACCTTCTGGACAACATCATGGTGGGCCAGACCGGCACCGCCTCCATGAGCGGCGTGGCGGTGGTGGGGCAGCTGTTCTTCAT
>CANRMG010000161.1 GCA_947631675.1 uncultured Oscillospiraceae bacterium | reverse complement strand
GCGGACTTCGCCGCGGCGGTAAAATACGGCCTTGCCCGGGACGTGGCCGGCGGCGGCCAGTTCTCCGGCCGGCTCACCGCGCCCCTGTGCGTGGCCGGGGGCCTGGCGATGCAGCTGCTGGCCCGGGAGGGCATCAGCATCCGGGCCCGGATCGTATCCATCGGCGGCGAGAGCGAGCCTGCCGCCATCGAGAGCCTGCTGGCGGAGGTGAAGGCCGCCGGGGATTCGGTGGGCGGCGTCATCGAGTGCGTATGCGAGGGTCTGCCCGCCGGGCTGGGAGAGCCCATGTTCGGCGGCATGGAGAACCGCATCGCCCAGGCGGTGTTCGCCATCCCCGCCGTGAAGGCGGTGGAGTTCGGCGCGGGCCTCGCCGTGGGCGGTATGAAGGGCAGCGAGAACAACGACCCCTTCTATTTCGACGACTACGGCGTGGTCCGTACCCGGACCAATAACCACGGCGGCATCCTTGGCGGCATCACCAGCGGCATGCCCATCGTGTTCCGGGCCGCCTTCAAGCCCACCCCCTCCATCGGCCTGGAGCAGGACAGCGTGGATCTGGCCGCCCACGAGGCGGTAAAGCTCACTGTCCAGGGCCGCCACGACCCCTGCATCGTGCTGCGGGCAGCCCCCTGCGTGGAGGCCGCGGCCGCCGCGGCGCTGTACGACGCATTTCTGGAAAGCAGGTGCTGAACATGGACCTCAACGAGCTTCGCAGGGAGATAGACCAGGTGGACGCCGGGCTGATCGCCCTTCTGGAAAAGCGCTTCGACGTGGCCGCGGCCATCGCGGACTATAAGCAGGCCCACGGCCTGCCCGTGCTGGATGCGGGCCGGGAGGAAGAGAAGTTCGCCGCTGTGAAGGCCCAGTGCCGGAAGGACACGGCGGAGCTCATCGGCTCCCTCTACGGCCCCATCATGGCCGCCAGCCGGACCTATCAGGCCCAGCGCATGGAGGAGCGGCATGGACAGTAAGCGCTTTGGCCTGCTGGGGCGGAAGCTGGGCCACAGCTGGTCCCCCCAGATCCACGCCATGCTGGCGGGGTACGACTACCAGCTCTACGAGGTGGAGCCGGAGGACCTGGACAGCTTTCTGAAGACCACATCCCTCGCCGGGATGAATGTGACCATCCCCTATAAAAAAGATGTGGTCCCCTACTGCGTGAGCCTCTCTCATGCCGCCCAGCGCATCGGCTCCGTCAACACCTTGGTCAAAACGGCTGAGGGCTGGCACGGGGATAACACGGATTACACCGGCTTTCGCTACATCGTGGAAAGCGCCGGCGTGGACGTGGCCGGACGCAAGACCCTGGTGTTCGGCACCGGCGGGGCGTCCCTCTCGGTCATCGCCGCCCTGGAGGACATGGGCGCGGGGCCCATCGTGAACGTGTCCCGGACCGGGGAAAATAATTATGGTAACCTCGACCTCCACCGGGACGCAGAGGTCCTGGTGAACACCACCCCCCTGGGCATGTACCCGGACACGGGTAAGGCCCCCGTGGCGGTAAAGGACTTCCCCGCCTGCAAGGTCGTGCTCGATGTGGTGTATAACCCCCAGCGCACGGCGTTTTTGATGGAGGCGGAGCAGCTGGGCATCCCCTGCGCCGGCGGCCTTGGCATGCTGGTGGCCCAGGCCAGGGCCAGCGCCGAGCAGTTCGCGGGCCATCCCATCCCGGACGGGAAAGTGGAAGAGATTATGTCAACTCTCTCCCACCAGATGTCCAACGTCGTCCTCATCGGCATGCCCGGCTGCGGCAAGTCCACGGTGGGCCGGGCGCTGTCCCGGGCCCTGTGCCGGCCCCTGCTGGACGCGGACAGCCAGCTGGAAAAGGCCGCCAAAATGCCCATCCCCGTTATCTTCTCCCAGGAGGGGGAGGACAGCTTTCGCCGGCGGGAGACGGCGGTGCTGGCGGAGCTGGGAAAGGGCTCCGGCGCGGTCATCGCCACCGGGGGCGGGTGCGTCACCCGGGCGGAGAATTACCCGCTCCTGCACCAGAACGGGCTCATCGTGTGGCTGAAGCGGGGCCTGGAAAAGCTGCCCCTGGACGGCCGGCCCCTCTCCCAGCAGAACACCACCCAGTCCCTTTACGAGCAGCGCAAGGACAAATACGCCGCCTTTGCGGACCTGGTCGTGGACAACGACGGGCCCCTGGACGACACCATATCCCAGATCATGGAGGCAATGAAATGAAAATACTCATCATCAACGGCCCCAACCTCAACATGCTGGGCATCCGGGAGCCGGGCATCTACGGCGACCAGAGCTACGCCGCTCTGGTAAAGTTCGTGGAGGATGTATGCGCCGGGAAGGGCGTGGCATGCGAGTGCTTCCAGTCCAACCACGAGGGGGACATCGTAGACAAGATCCAGGCCGCCTACGGGAACACGGACGGCATCGTCATCAATCCCGCCGCCTACACCCACACCAGCGTGGCCATCCTGGACGCGCTGAAGGCGGTGTCCATCCCGGCGGTGGAGGTGCACCTGTCCGACGTGTCCAAGCGGGAGGCCTTTCGCCACGTGTCCTACGCGGGCATGGCCTGCGAGAAGACATACGCCGGCTACGGCTTTGACGGCTACTGCCTGGCGATAGAGTACTTGGCGGAGAAATACGGCTGAAAAAAGACGCGCTCAAAAAGCGCGTCTTTCTTATTGTTCCTTTTCCGGCCAGCCGCAGCCGCAGTAGTCCTGGCGGTAGAGGTCGTACTCCCGGGAAAGCTGGATGGAGCGGAGGTATCCGTTCCGCTTTTTGAAGTCCGAGGGCAGCCACCTCACGGCATACTTCCCCGCCAGCTCCTCCCCGATGGCGTTGATGAGGGGGGCGTTCTTGTGGGGGCTCACCGTGAGGGTGGTGCCGAAGAAGTCGAAGCCCTCTGACGCCGCCGTCCGGGCCGTCTCCTCCAGCCGCAGGCGGAAGCACACTGTGCACCGGGCTCCCCCCTCCGGCTCGCCTTCCAGGCCCTTTGCCGCCCGCTCGAACTCCTCCCCCCGCCAGCCGGGTTCTACCAGCGTCGGCGGGTGGTCCATGGGCATGGCGGCCAGAAGCTGCTTCAGGGTGGCCAGGCGCTTATCATACTCCACCTCCGGGCGGATATTGGGGTTATAGAAAAGGACCGTCACGTCAAAGTACTTCGTCAGGTACTCCAGCACATAGCTGGAGCAGGGCCCGCAGCACGCCTGCAGCAGCAGCCGGGGCCGGCCTGTGAGGCCCTCCGTGAGCGCGTCCAGTTCCTTTTGAAAGTTCCGTTTTTCCATGAGGCTATCATACCATAGATTTAACCATTTGTAACCACTTTCCGCGAAAAAACTCCTATAATAGACCCACAAGGGAGGGCACGTCATGGAACGAAAGAGCAAGCTGGATTATTACCTGGACATCGCGGACGCGGCCCGGGAGCGGTCCACCTGTCTGCGGCGGACCTACGGGGCCATCATCGTGAAAAACGACGAGATCCTGGCAACGGGCTACAACGGCGCGCCCCGGGGCCGGTGCAACTGCGTGGACCTGGGGGTGTGCCACCGGGAGGAGCTTCAAAT
>CANRMG010000160.1 GCA_947631675.1 uncultured Oscillospiraceae bacterium | reverse complement strand
GTGGGCCTGGAGGTCAATATGCGCCCCGCCGGCGGCTACACCCCGGACATGATCAACTTCGCCCACAGCACGGACGTATATCAGATCTGGGCGGACATGGTCGCCTATGATGAGAGCCGGGTGACCCCGGGCGGGCCGGACCACTTCTGCGCCTATGCCAGCCGCCGGGACCAGACCGCCTATCAGCACAGCCACGAGGAGATCATGGCCCGTTACGGCGGGCAGATGGCCATGTGCGAGCGGATGCCGGACGCCCTGGCGGACGCCATGGGCAACCAGACATACACCATCCACGCGCCCAGCGAGGATGAGGCGAAAGAATTCATCCGCTTCGTGTCGGAGCGGGCCTGATACAAGGAGGAACTTATGACCACACGCTATTTCAAGGAGTACAGCCACATCCTGGACCGGGACATGGAGTTCAAGGTCTATGGCGAGAGCGGCAAGCTGTGCCTGGCCTTCCCGCCCCAGAACGGCCGGTTCTTCGACTTTGAGAACTACGGCATGGTGGATACCATCGCCCAGTGGGTGGACGCTGGCCGGGCCATGGTGGTGGGCGTGGACGCCATCGACGGGGAGACCTGGTCCGCCGAGGGCGACCCCCGGGCCCGTCTGGAACTGCAGGAGCGCTGGTTCGCCTATGTGACGGACGAGCTCATCCCCCGGCTCTACCAGCTGGGCTGCGACGACCGGAAGGCCCTGACCACCGGGTGCAGCATGGGCGCGCTCCACGCGGCCAACTTCTTCTTCCGCCGGCCGGATATATTCGACACGGTGATCTCCCTGAGCGGGCTTTTCGACGCCAACTTCTTCTTTGGGGATTACCATGACGACCTGACCTACGCCAACTCCCCGCTGCAATTTTTGCCCAACATGCCCGACGACCACCCCTACATCCAGCTCTACCGGGAGAGCAACATCGTTCTCTGCTCCGGCCAGGGGGCCTGGGACGAGGAGATGATGGCCCACGAGCGGCGGCTGGAGTCCATTCTTCACGTGAAGGGCGTGCCCGTCTGGGCGGACTACTGGGGCTTCGACGTGTGCCACGACTGGCCCTGGTGGCGCAAACAGCTGCCCTATTTCTTCTCCCATCTGCCCATCTGAAAAGGAGCGATATGCCATGAGCGCCACGGAACGGTTTTTGCGCTACGCGAAAATTCATACCACCTCGGACGAGACCTCCGGGGCCACCCCCTCCTCGGCCTGCCAGTGGGACCTGGCAAAGGTCCTGGTGCAGGAGCTGGAGGACCTGGGACTGGAGAGCCCCAGGGTGGACGAAAACTGCATCGTCACGGCCTTTATCCCCGCCTCGGCCGGCTGTGAAAAGGCCCCGGCCATCGGCTTTCTGGCCCATATGGACACGGCCTCGTTCCCCGGCAAAAACGTGCAGCCCATCCTCCATGAGCATTATGACGGCGGCGACGTGGCCCTGCCCAGGGAGGGCCGGGTCATAAAGGTCAGCGACTTCCCCTTCTTGAAGGACCTGGCCGGAAAGACCCTCATCACCGCCAGCGGCGACACGCTCCTGGGCGCGGACGATAAGGCCGGTGTGGCTGAGATCGTGGAGATGAGCGCCCGGCTCATGGCGGGGGACATCCCTCATGGGCGCATCTGCGTGGCCTTCACCCCCGACGAGGAGATCGGCCAGGGGCCGGACCACTTCGACGTGCCCGCCTTCGGGGCGAAATACGCCTATACCGTGGACGGCGGCGCGGCGGGCTCCATCGAGTATGAGAACTTCAACGCCGCCAGCGTCCATATCGCCATCGAGGGCGTGTCGGTCCATCCGGGCTCTGCCAAGGACGTGATGGAAAACGCCCTGCTCATCGCCCAGGAGATCAACGCCTTCCTGCCGGCGGACGAGATACCCGCCAGGACCAGCGGCTACCAGGGCTTCTTCCACCTGGACGGCCTGCGGGGTACCGCCATCCGGGCCGAGATGGGCTATATCATCCGGGACCACGACCGGGAGAGATTTGAGGCGCGCAAGGCCATGATGCGCCAAGCCTGCGACGCCGCGGCCGCGGCCCATCCCACGGCGAAGGTGGCGGCGGAGATCCGGGACACCTACTACAATATGCGGGAGAAGATCGAGCCCTGCATGCACCTTATCGACAACGCCAAAAAGGCGGCGGAGATGGCCGGGGTAAAGCCCGTCGTGGAGCCCATTCGGGGCGGCACCGACGGGGCGCGGCTGAGCTTTATGGGCCTGCCCTGTCCCAACCTGGGCACCGGGGGCTTCAATTTCCACGGCCCGTCGGAGTGCGTCTGCGCCGAGGACATGGAGAAGGTCGTGGAGATACTGCTGAACATCGTGAAGCTGTACAGCGGGGCGTAAGGACAAAAAATAAACTACCGCCGGAGGCAGACGCCTCCGGCGGTATCATTATGTTCTTTTGTATCAGCACTTCTCGATCCAGTGCTGATCGTCCGGCTCAAAGACCACCTTTTCATAGGCGGGCACGTCCATCATCACGCCGGTCCAGTCGGAGTGGATGTCGCCGTTCTGCTTGATGATGATGTCGTAGAGGATGTCGTAGGTGACCCCGTCGGGGCCGGTCTCCACGATGGTGGAGTAGGGCAAGGTCTTGTGGTAGGTGATGGTGACGCCGTCATACTCGAAGTGGTAGCCGTTGCGCATGCGGCAGCCCTCCAGGCCCTTGTAGGTGAAGTACTTCTTCAAGTCATGGAGGATATGGTCGTCGTCCTCCCGGTACAGGTTCTCCGGGGTGGTGTCGGTGTAGTCATAGCGGAACTGGATGGACACGTGCCGGCCCTTCCACCGCTCTACGAAGGCGGGCAGGTCCTGGGAGGGGTAATTCTTCCACAGCACACAGTTGACACGGGCGGGGACAGGGAGCTGGCCGATGAGCTCGTCGGGGGACTCCTCCACGTACTTCTGCATATGGCGGGAGATGTTCACGCAGGTGACCTTTTCCTTGTTGCGGCGGAAGAAGGCCAGAATGTCCTCCGGGGACTGGTCCTCGAACACCGGCAGGGTGGTGTTGATGAACACCCGGTGGGTGGTGGGGATGCAGTCCAGCATGATCTGAAGGCTGTCCAGGTTCGCCATGGGCTCGCCGCCGGTGAATACGAAGTCGCACCGGGGGGTGATGGCGTCCATGCGCCGGATGCTGGCGCATATCTTCTCCAGGCTGAAGCCCGTCATGTCGGCGTACTCCTGCTTGTTGATGCAGAACGGACAGTGGTTGCGGCAGTCGTAGGGCACGAACACGGTAACGGTGGCGCCGCCTTCTCTCGTCTTGTAGGGATGGGCCATGGGCGTGATTCCTCTGTGTTTCGGCAAATTTTGATGCAGCCGTGCCGCGGTCCGGCACGCTCGGCATAGCATTGTACCACATTATTTCGGAAAAAGAAAGGGGATGACGCGATTTTTCTGCCTCTTTGGCCGGTGAATCAAAGTTGCCTCCGCTGGCAACACTATCTTCGCCTGACAAGAAAAACGAGAGGGGATAGTCCGTTGCAATGCAAAGTGGAGATCTGCGGCGTGAACACTGCCAGGCTGAAGGTGCTGAAA
>CANRMG010000159.1 GCA_947631675.1 uncultured Oscillospiraceae bacterium | reverse complement strand
CCACACGGTGGTGATATAGGTCGGGATGGTGCTGTTGTCCTCGATCTTGATGCGGAGCCTGCGGATGTTCACGTCCACGATCTTCAGCTCCCCGAAGTAGTCCCGGCCCCAGACGGCGTTGAGGATATCCTCCCGGGAGAGGGCCCGGCCGGGGTTGTCCATGAACAGCTTCATGATGGAGTACTCGATCTGGGTGAGCTTGATGCGCTCGCCGTTCTTCTCCAGGGTGCGGTTGCGGGTGTTCAGGCGGAAGGGCCCGTGGCGCAGCTCCCCCTTGTCCTCCTGGGGGTCCTCCGCGCCGGTGCGCCGGAACAGCGCGTCGATGCGGGCGGTGAGCTCCGCGGGGGAGAAGGGCTTCGTCACATAGTCGTCCGCGCCGGTCATAAGGCCGGTGACCTTGTCCATCTCCTGGGCCTTGGCGGTGAGCATGATGATGCCGATCTTCGAGTCGGAGGCGCGGATGCGGCGGCAGACCTCGAACCCGTCGATGTCCGGCAGCATCACGTCCAGCAGAGCCACCTTGATGTCCGGGTTCTGCTTCAGCTGCTCCAGCGCCTGCTCGCCGGTCTCGGCCTCGATGGGCTCATAGCCGGAGCGCTTCAGGTTGATGACCACGAAGGAGCGGATGCTGGATTCGTCCTCCAAAACCAATACTTTCTTCATATCTTAAATGGCGCCTCCTCTTTTAAAGGTCTCCCGTTTGCCATTGGTCATACAGGATATAGAAGTTGTTCAGAATGTCCTCCTGGGTGAGCTCGTCAGATAGGATCTGGGCGGCGTAGACCGCGTCCTCGTCCTGGCGGAGGACGAAACGGCTGTCCACCTCCGCCCGGTCCTGGCGGTTCTCGCCGGTGAGCACATAGATGACCAGCACGCTCCGCTGGGGCCTGGCTTGGTCTCCCTCCTGGATGAACACCACCGCCCGCTCGCCGCCGCCGGCCCCGTGACGCTCGGCGGTGACGCCCTGGCTCAGGCTGTCCGGCAGGACGAAGTACCAGCCGTCCTCGGCGTTGTGGTAGGTGGTGACGGCGGCGTGGGTGGTCCCGGTCCGGTCCAGGCCGTACCAGGTGATGAACTCGCCGCTGCCGGCGGGGATCTCCATGGCGTCGTCCCCGTTCAGGTCCGCGGCGAACAGCCCCTCCGGCCGGAGGAAGCTGCTGCGGCCCAGACCGGATATGGTGATGTTCTCCACCCGGCCGTCCCGGGCGGTGAACACGTCCGTCACCAGCCCCTGGTCGGCCAGATCGCTCTCCACGAACAGGGCCGTCGTCCCGTCGGACAGCGTGCCCGTCACGGCCCGGCGCAGGGCGGTGACGCCGCCGGAGAGGGAGGCGGTGGTGGAGGCGGGCTCGTTGTCCCCCTCCAGGGTGTACATGACCAGAGAGTTGGAGCCGCCATAGCCCACCCGCAGGTCCAGAAGGTCAGGCACGCCGTTGCCGTCCAGGTCGCACACCACGAACTGGGTGCAGTCGGCGGTCAGCAGGCGCATCTGCTGGGAGGGGTCCGCGCTGCCCAAGGCGTACACGGAAAGCTGCCGCAGGTCGCCGCCGATCTGCCAGGCCACGATGAGCTCGGCGGAGCCGTCCCCGTTCAGGTCGGCGTAGTCCACGCTGTACACGCTGGAGCCCTCGGCGATGATCGTCACGTAGTGGTAGTAGTTGCCGTCCTCGCCCCGCCGGTAGACGCATATCATGGGCGTGCTGTCCTCCCCGGACAGGAAGGCCAGGGCCTCCGCCGTGCCGTCCCCGTCCAGGTCCCGCAGCTGCACGCTCTGGCGGTTGCTGCCGCCGGTGGGGGCGGCGTAGGCGCCGCCAGATTCCAGCTGGCCCGCGATGAGCTCCTGGAGCTGGATGTATTCCTCGCTCATCTGGGGCAGGGAATACAGCTCCTCCACGCTGGCGGGCATGCACCCGGCAAGGCATCCGATCAGGAATGCGGCGGCCAGGAGCGCCGCGGCGCCCTTTATCCGACTCGTCATCCCATCACCTCGCCTGCAACAAATGTACCTTGGCCTGTAACTTTTTTTGCTATCCTTAACATTATATCACATTTATTACGAAATTCATAGAGAAAAGTTACAAACGGCGGGAGAACTTTTTGTTCCCCTGTCGAAGGCCCGAGGCAGGAGGAAAAGTTTCCGCATTTAAACAGACAAATACTTGCAGTATCTGAAAAATGAGAATATAATAAAAAAACTTACAATATAACGGCCACAAAGGCGCGGCCGATAATGGCAGGAGGCAGCACATATCATGGACATCAAGATCGTTAAGACCACTACCCCCCGGAAGAAGCCCGACCCCAACAACATCCCCTTCGGGACCTTCTTCTCCGACCATATGTTCGTCATGGACTATGACAAGACCCACGGCTGGCACGACGCCCGCGTGGTGCCCTACGGCCCCCTGACCCTGGAGCCCTCCGCCATGGTCCTGCACTATGCCCAGGAGGTCTTTGAGGGCCTGAAGGCCTACCGGACCGCGGACGGCCACATCCAGCTGTTCCGCTCCACGGAGAATATCGCCCGCATGGCCCGCTCCTGCGAGAAGCTGTGCATCCCCCAGGTGGACCCGGACGACTATCTGCAGGCCATCAAGACCCTGGTAGAGGTGGACAAGGACTGGGTGCCTTCTGAGCCGGACACCAGCCTGTACATCCGTCCGTTCGTCATCGCCACGGACCCGAAGCTGGGCGTGCACGCCTCCTCCACCTACATCTTCTGCATCATCACCTGCCCGGTGGGCAGCTACTATCCCGAGGGCATCAACCCCGTCCGCATCGCCATCGAGGGCCGTGAGGTCCGGGCCGTCCGCGGCGGTACCGGCTTCGCCAAGTGCGGCGGCAACTATGCCGCCAGCCTGCACGCCAGCGAGATCGCCGAGGCCAACGGCTTCTCCCAGGTGCTGTGGCTGGACGGCGTGGAGCAGAAGTACATCGAGGAAGTGGGCTCCATGAACGTGATGTTCAAGATCGACGGCAAGATCGTCACCCCCTCCCTGGCCAGCGGCTCCGTGCTCCCCGGCGTCACCCGCAAGAGCTGCGTACAGCTTTTGAAGGACTGGGGCTATGAGGTCCAGGAGCGGAACATCTCTATCGACGAGCTCATCGACGCCGTGAAGAACGGCAAGCTGGACGAGGCCTGGGGCTGCGGCACCGCCGCCGTGGTCAGCCCCATCGGCGAGATCTTCTACGGGGACGTGGACTACACCATCAACGGCAACAAGATCGGCCCCGTGACCCAGAAGCTCTACGACACCATCACCGGTATCCAGTGGGGCAAGATCGCCGATCCCTACGGCTGGGTGATCCCCGTCTGCTAAGAGGAGAATACTATGACCATACTCCTTACCGGCGCGGCCGGATACATCGGCTCCCACACCGCCATCTGTTTGGCTGAGACCGGCTATGACGTGGCCATCGTGGACGATTTCTCCAACTCCAGCCCCGAGGCGGTCCGCCGCTGCGAGGAGCTGACCGGCAAAAAAATGCCCCTGTACGAGGCGGATGTGGCCGATAAGGAGGCCCTGCGCCGCATTTTCCGGGAGGTAAAGCCCGCCGCGGTGATGCACTTCGCCGGCTACAAGGCGGTGGGCGAGAGCGTGGCCAAGCCCCTCATGTACTACCGCAACAACCTGGACACCA